>NZ_CFKYFN010000094.1:0-93106 GCF_985060555.1 Odoribacter sp.
CCGCCGGTCAGTGAAGGAAAGCCTTACCGGACCGTTCCAGGCGAACCGGTCTGACGGCACAAAACCCGGAATCGGAATAGAAAGAAAAAATAAACCTACGTTTATAACGTGTTAATATGTATATAACTGCCTAAATATTTAGGGACATTTACTGAATATCCTCAGTTAACGGAAAAATGAGAAGGGTTGGGGATGGGGAATGGCGGTTGACGAACCGGGAGGCGCTGGATATGCCCCTTTGGGGGTGGGAGAAATATATCTCGGATACGGGTGGATATTTCTCCTGGGCGGACTCGGTGAGTCAGATGAACTTTTCCCGGTTTTGTGTCTTGTAAAGTCCTACCAATAAGAATATGAAGGAAGAGAGTAAGATAATCAATCGGTTGTCGAACAGGGTGTTATAAAAAATTTGCGGATTTTTATCCAAGGGGACGTCAAAGGGGTTCAAAAATACATTCCATTTGCTGACGTCCAGAATTTTACTCGATGCGAACAGCAATAAACCGATAATGATAATCATTACTGCCGTACCGTTGCCATTCCGGATGAGTGTACTGAGCATAAAACACAGTAAACCGATGAAAAGTGCAGGTACCATACTTTGCAAAGCGAGTTGCAGGGGAGGTACCTCTACAACCAGCCAGTCGGTGACGGCAGCTAAAAGCAAAGTGATGATAAAACAAATCATATAGGCGATTAAAAGCCGGAATAGCCAGATTTTATACCGATAGTTCGGAATACCGAAAATGATTTCTATGATTTTGGCATCCTGGTCGTTCTGTATACCGAAACAGGTCGGATAGAAGATCAATAGGATAGAAGGCACTAATAACATACTGTATCCGGTAGCCATCGTAATCTCCGAATCCGAAATAAGATTTAACCCCACCGTCAGGATATAAAAACCGACGGCACTGAGAATAAAATACATAAACTTATTGCCGAAGATAATCTTTATATTATACCGGGCGAGTTTTGCTATAGGAGTGATGTAATATTTCATGGCTTTACAAGTCTATTGAGTGATGATATTTTCATGATTAGCTAATTTTACATTCCTCAACAACCACAGATACGAGTCTTCCAGTAGAGGAGAAGTATGTACGGCATTGGGAACCGGTTGGGTCTCCGACAGACACCTGACTTTGATATTCTCTCCGTTCCGGATATGATGTACCAATAACAGGTCGGAAGGCAATTTTACAAATTCCCGGGCCGGAATTTCGAAAGTCCATGTCACATCTTTAGCAATTTCCACCATTTCGGAAGGAGTTCCGTGATATTTCAACGACCCTTTGTTGATAACACCCACCTGGTTACAGGAACTGGCGATATCCTCGATAATGTGGGTAGAGAAAATAACGATCCGGTTGCGCGACAATTCTACCAAAAGATTTCTGAAACGGATTCTTTCCCGGGGGTCCAATCCGGCAGTCGGTTCATCGACAACCAGAATGCGGGGCAGGTTCAGCAAAGTCTGTGCAATTCCGATCCGTTGTTTCATACCTCCTGAGAAACCTCCGATCTTTTTATCTTTGTTTTCATACATATGAACCGCTTCGAGCACTTCTGTGATTCGTTTGCTCCGGGTTTTGGGATTATAAATTCCTTTCAGGAGAGCCTGATATTCCAAAAACTCCCAGGAGGTCAGGTTTTCGTAAGTACCGAATTCCTGAGGCAGATAACCGATCAATCCCTGCAATTCTTCCCGTTTTTTCTGGGTATCGATGCCATTGATGAATATTTTTCCATAGCTCTGCTCGAATATGCCGCAGATGATACGCATAAGGGTGGTTTTACCTGCACCGTTAGGTCCTAACAAACCGAACATACCGGTATGGATCTCCATTGAGACGGCGTTCAAGGCTTTGAACGGTTTTTTCTTATATCCGATCATCGGAATTTTTGTGGCGATCTTATATACTCCTTTTTTCAATTCCCTGAACCGACCGTCGATCATATCGATGTTGATATTGTATTTATGGATCCGGTCCGATAAATAGCGGGCAACTATAGCGACATACCAAAGGAGACCGAGTAAAATAGCCATGCCGGAATCCGAGAATTTTATAGAAGCCCATATGAGCGTAAACAAGGGCGAAAAGTAATAAATGAAGATTCCGCATACCCGTATACACCAGCTCAAGCTTTTGATTTTATGAGCTTTAAAATATTCACCTCCGATGGCAATCAATTTTGTCAGCAACATCCAGGTGCAGACGGCAAAAATGATGGCCCAGAAGGTCAATGTTTGATAGAAATAGGTGAAATAAATCAGGAAGCCGGTGATAGGTAACATCCATACCAAAGGTTTTAAATCCGACCATTGCCGGTATTCTTCCTTTAATCCCAGCCGTTCCCGTACACGTTGGCCGGATTGCCATTCCCGTTGAAATTCATTGGGACGGCCGTAGATCTTCACCAGATTACGGATTGAAATATGGATTTCCTGATCCGGAGGGATAATCCGGCTGTTGGCCTGACGCAGACTAGTCTCCATAAACCAGGTGGCTGCCGGTATCAGTATAATGGCTCCGACAAAGTAACCCAATTGCCATATCAGCGAGTCGGTTATCATCACTATACCGATGACTGCCAGGATCAAAAGGGTGAGTTGAATAATCTTCAGGGTTAAACTCTGGGTACGCAGCCGATGAAGTGCTTCTTCCAAACCGGAATATAGGGTGGGGATAATCACCAGGGTCAATAATGTACTCATGGTCAATCCTCCGATCACCGTGATGGCGAAAGGAGCTCCGAGTCCTGATACAAATTCTCCTTGTCCCATGGCTAACGGGAACATGGCCACGATGGTGGTGATGGCTGTGATCAGGATAGGACGTACCCTCGAGATTCCGGCGATGATGAGGGCTCGCGGTTTACGGTTACCCTGTCGCCGCAATTGCGAAGTGTAGTCGATCAGGATGATACTGTTGTTGACGACGATACCGATCAGGATAATGACACCGATCAATACATTGGCATTCATCAACGAATTGCTGGTAAACAATAAGGCCAGTAAGGAACCGATGGCAGCCAGGGGAATAGCGAACATCAATACGATCGGGGCTGTAAGTGATTCGAAAACAGACGCCAGGATCATGTAAATGATCACAAAAGCAGCCAGAATCAGAAAAGTGAATTCGCTGGTTTCGTCCTCTTCATGTACCACCTCGACAGCGATGCCGGTAGGAATATCGGTATTCTGCACCAGTTCGTCTATCTCTGTCCTTGCGGCTTCCAGAATATTCTTCGATTCGTTTACATCGGAATTGAACCGGTAGTTCACCGTGATTTCTTTATCCTGGTTGACCCGGTTTATGTTTCCTTGTCCCCGGGTAAGGTTGATATTACTGAAGCTACGTAATTCGGTAAGGGAATTATTCGTGTTGGTGACTTGCATATTGCGCAAGTCTTCCAGCGTACGTACCGGATCCTGGTTTTCTTCTTCTTTTTTCTCGGCTAGCCGTTTGTCTTTGATGATGATATCGTACTCCTGATCTCCCGCTTTGTATTTGATCGAAGTCGTATTTTGGGGGGCGAAATTATTGAGCTCGGTGACGACATTATTCGGAGTTACATCATTGATTCCCATCAGATATTGGTCGAACATGATCCTGGCTTCGGGTTTTCCCCGGGATGAGCTGACCGATGAATAGCTGATATTGTCCAATTCTTCCAATTGGAATTTGAGCAACTCGGCCAGGTTAGCCATTTTTTCGAAATCCTGGCCCTTGATGACAATTTTTTCCGTTTGGGTACCCATACCCATTTTTTTCATCAGTTGGTCGGCACCTCCCATGAGTGAACTGCCACCACCCCGGAAGTTCTCGCTGCTCTCGATAGCTTCGAGGCTGATATCGCTGACTCTTAACCCATCGGAGAGGGATAGAATCGTACTCTTGAGTTCGTTCAGTGTTTTTTTGTTGATCTTTTCGAAGTCCTCTTTTAGTTTGATGGTGACACTGGCATCCGTGGAATAGATCTTTGTACTGTATTGTTCGATTTCCTGGATATCGTTCAAGCGTTCTTCATAAGCTTTTATCGTTTCGTCTGTCCGGTTGAGGGTATTCCCATTGGGGAAAGTCATATAGACATTGAACGTATCGGCTTCGATTTCTTTTAACGTATTCATGGTCAGTGTCAAAGATAAAGCTACCGTGACGATCAATACCAATATCGCAGTAAATACGACTGCTGCCGGTTTGCGCAGGCACATTTTCAGTAAAGCGATATAAATCTGTACCGGCCGGCTATGAATCGATAATGTACTGAAATTTACCCGGTCGCCCTGGCCTTTCATGAATTGATTGACGGCCATAGGAATCAGTAGCAAAGCCACGGCCAACGACAGGATAAGAGTCGTGATGATCGACACGCCGATATGTTCACCGATCAGCTTCAGGATAAAATCGTCTGAAAACAGGAAAGGAAGAAATACAGTGATCGTAGTCAGAGTGGCGGCGATAACCGCTTTGGCCACCTCCTGAGTGCCCCTTACCGCTGCTTCCTGACTATTGACTCCGATCGCACGCAACCGGAAGATATTCTCCATGACGACGACCGAATTATCCAACAACATGCCCACAGCGAGGGCTATACCCGTTAAAGTCAGTGTATTGATACTGATACCGAAAAAGTAAAAGAAATAAAAAGCAGAGAATACCGAAATGGGGATTGCCACGGCAATGAAAGTGACGATCTTGAAGTTTCGCAAAAACAGGTAGAGAATGAAAATAGCCAGAATCGCTCCGGTCAAACCCAGATTGATGATGGTGTTGATGTTTTCACTCATCGTTTCGGCTGTGTCCGTATCGACTTTGATAGAAACTCCTTTGGTAGCCAGTTCTTCATTCAACTGGGCGATTTCTTCCCGTACCCGCTGTGAAAGATCGATGATATTGACCAGCGGAGATTTGGAAATAACACAGGTGATAACTTCTTTCCCATTCACCCGCGAATAGGATTCTTCTTCTTTAATGCCGAAATTGATGTCGGCGATGTCTTTCAACAATACCGGACCTTCGGATACAACGATGTTTCCCAGGTCTTCTGTCGCGAGATATTCTGCCGTAACGTTGACAAAAAAACGTTTGTTATCCTGAAATACCGAACCGGCGAAGGTCTTTTCAGACATATTCTTGCCGATCAGTGAGCTGACTTGTGATGCGGTGATATTGAGCGCTTTGCATTTTTCATCGTCGAGAAGGATTTCGATGCTCTTCTGACGTCCGCCCATGACCGTGACCGAGGCTATTCCATCCGTACTTTCAAGGATGGGAGCAATGTCGATATCGGTGATATTCCGGACATAATCGACATCGTCGTCTCCCAGAATCTGTAGAGTCATAAACTGATCACTGGCCATTCCGCTACCGGCTTTATTGACCTGGATGGTGAAGTCTTCCGGAATACTTTTGGTGATCGCTTTGATTTTTTCTTCCAGCTTCAGGTAAGCATATTTGACATTTGTATTTTTGGTAAAGGAAACAGTGATACGGGCGTTCCTATTGGAAATCAATGTCGTTATATCCTCGACGCCTTCCAGGCCGCTGATTACGCCTTCTACCGGAATAGCTGCCTGACTCTCGATGTACTTCGGATCCAGCTCGGTCTTGGTGGAAATAGTTACATTCAGGGAGGGGAACTCCGCATCCGGATATAATTCCATCAGTAAGTACCTGTACGAAAACAACCCCATCATGGTCAAACCGATGAAGATCATCGAAATCAGTACTTTACGATTTATTAGTTTGTTCATTTTTTCTTATTTAGAATCAAAAATGTCAAAAGCTCGAAAATGCCTTTCAAATCTTCTCTACGTTTTTGACTTTTTTGTCAAAAATGTAGTAAACACACGGGATCACTACTAATGTCATCAGGGTAGAAGTGAACAGACCGCCGATCACCGCCAAAGCCATAGGGGATCGCAGTGAAGCACCCTCTCCGAATCCGAAACACATCGGCAATAAAGCCAGGATAGTAGTCAGACTGGTCATGATGATCGGGCGGATACGCTGTTGGGCAGCTCCTTTTATGGCCTCTGTCAGAGCGAATCCTTCTGCCTTGAGCCTGTTGGCTGCATCTACCAGTAAGATGGAGTTGTTGACGGCTATACCTGCCAGCATGATGATACCGATAAAAGCCATCATATTCAAAGAGGCTCCGGCTAGCAAAAATGCGTAAATACAGCCTACTCCGGCCAACGGGATCGTCAGCAAGATGGTAAACGGATGACGCAAGGATTCGAATTGAGAAGCCATCACCATATATACCAATACGATAGATAGTATCAGAGCAAAGGACAAACCTTGAAACGATTCGGCCCGTTTCTCTTCTTCTCCGGTAATTTGTGCTGAATATTTAGCAGGGAATTGGATATCTTTCAACTGTGCTTTGATTTCCGGAGTGACACTGCCTAATGTATAGCCCTTTTCGAGCATTGCGGTGACTTTACCGATCCGGTTTTGGTTGCTACGGTTGATTTCTTTCGGAGCTGTCGTAATCGAAACCTCTGCAATCTCACCCAGACGATATTTCTTTTCTCCTTGTACGATTTCAACATTTTGCAATTCATCGAGCGATACTTCCGGTACTTTGATTTCGATATCGATCGGTTCACCTTCGGATTCGAAATTGCTGGCCGTCTTCCCGTTCAGCTTTTCTTTTATCTGACTGGCCACCGAAGCGATATCTACCCCGTAAATCCCGCTTTTCAACCGGTCGATAGAGATGTTGACTTCCGGAGCTCCTTGTTCCATAGAAGTTTTGATATCGTAGAGTCCGGGGATAGAGGCTATTTTCTCCTTCACCTCCGTGCTGAGTTCGTCGATCATTTCCAGTTCCTCCCCTTTAATCTCGATAATTACAGGAGCTCCTTCCGTTCCGAGGATGCTTTGTAAGGCAGATTGTTCCTTTTCGAACGATATTTCCACGCCCTCGGGAATCGTGTAATTATGACTCAGATTACTGATAATATAATCTGCATCGGCTTTGGCTTTGTTTTTCAATTTGACTTTTACCTCTGCCTGATTTTCGCCTTCGAGTTTCCCGCTAGTCGTTTGGCTTTCGGTTGTTGTCGAAGGTCCAACCTGAGTAAAAATCCATTCCAGATCGTCTCCTGCCAACTCTATAATCATATTTTCGATGGTAGCGGCCGCATTATCCGTGCTTTGCAGACGGGTTCCCGGCTCCAGAGTGATGTAAGTCGAAAATTCCCGGGAATCTGCTTTAGGCATAAATTCTTTATCGATCAACGGGAGCAGCAGGTAACTTCCGATCATGACCACTAACGCGGTCAGGACGACAGCGTACCGGTGTTTCAAAAGTTTACCGACAAACTGACCGTATCCTTTGATTTTTAAAGAAGCCTGATTTTTGGCAGGTGCTTTCACATATTGTGAAGCTAACATCGGGATTAACAATACCGCAACAAAAAGAGAAGACAATAGAGAGAACGAAACGGTCCAGGCCTGTTCTTTAAAAAGTTCTCCGGCAGCTCCCTGGATGTAAACGATAGGTAAGAATACCACTATGGTCGTGAGGGTTGAAGACGTGATAGCCCCTGAAACTTCCGAAGCTCCTTTGATAGCCGCTTCCTTGGGGGAAAGGCCGTTTTCCAGATTCCGGAAAATATTCTCCATGACAACAATGGCATTATCGATCAACATACCGGCTCCCAGGGCTAATCCCCCCAGTGTCATGATATTGATCGTCAATCCGTTGAAGTACATCAAATTGAACGTAGCGATGATGGACACCGGAATAGAAACACTGACGATCAAGGTTGTATTGATGCGGCGCAGGAAAACGTACAATACCAGCATGGCCAATAAAATACCCATAACGGCAGAATCCTTGACCTCCCCGATCGAAGCTCCGATAAAATCTCCCTGGTTACTGATGACGTGAAATTCATAACCGGGCATACTTTTCTGCAATTCTTCCAGTTTGGCAGTGATATTTTCAACTGCCTTCACCGTATTGTATTTATTCTCTTTGTAGACACTGATACTCAGACTACGTTCGGCATCGTAGCGCACCAGATTTTCAGGATCTTTATTTTTTAATTCGATTTTGGCAACATCTTTCAGGTATACCGGAGCTTTCACGGTAGAGCTGTTCCCCGACTCGGTGTCGGTACTACCGGGGGTTTTGAAAGCAACGATAATATTCCCGATGTCTTCCAGGTCTTTTAATAAATTCACCCCTTTTACCGTATATTGGATGTCGTCGTTTACAATGGTACCTCCCGAAACATTCCGGTTCATACTTTCTATTTTCGACGCGATCGTTTCGGCAGTCAGGTTGAAAGCTTCCAGCATATAAGAGTCGGTTTTGACCTCCACAAAAGCATTTTCCTGGCCGTTGAGTCGGATATCGGCCACACCTTCCAGTCTGACCAGTTCGCTCCGCATATAGTTTTCTGCTATTTTCCGGAGTTCGTTCATATCCTTGATTTCTTTATGGCTCATGGAAATGATCATGACCGGCGTGGCATTGGCATCGTAGCGGGAAACATTCAGGGAAGTGATTTCTTCGTCCTGAGCGATTTGAGACATGCTGCGTTGCAAATCCAAAAAGGCGGCATCCATATCCTGATCCCAGTCGTATTCCACCGTAATCGTGGCTCCTCCTACCTTACTGCTGCTACTGACGTCTTTCACACCTTCCTGGCGTGCTGCCATAGCTTCTATTTTTTCTACAAACTGTTTTTCGATCTCTTCAGGTGGACGCTCACCGGCTTGCAAATCGATATATAAAGCCGGATTTTTTAAATCGGGAAATAAATCTGTTCCCAATTTATTGTATGATATGATTCCTAGCAGACATACCCCCAGTGTGATCATTAATACACTGACCGGGTATTTTACTGCAAATTTTGTAATTCCCATAATTTAATCGTTTACCAATTTGGACGTTTACCGACAAAGAATTTTTCAGACTGTCGTGAATACAGTTACTTCATCACTTTTACTTTGCTCCGGTTACGTAACCATTCGTAACCTTTCACGACGATCTTGTCCCCGGCTTCGAGTCCTTTTTCTACTTCGATGTATTTATCGTCACTGATACCGGTATGGATGACTTTTTCTTCGGCACTGTTTCTGTCGACCGTATATACTAATTTACCTCCCCGGCGGTTTTTAATGATATCTTTGGGAATAGAGATGACAGAGTCTTTCCGTACTGTGACGATATCTGCTTTGGCGAACATACCCGGACGAAGTTTTAAATCCGGGTTATCGATTTCGATATACCCCGAGAAGGTACGGGTTTCTTCGTTGATGGCCGGAGATAACTGAGTCAGTATGCCTCTTAAAGTATCCGATTTGATATTGTAATTGGTGATATGTACTTGCTGTCCGATTCTCAGTTTGGTCAATGTGTTTTCAGGGAATTGGGTTTCTACATACATTTTACTATAATCCATCAGGCCGACCATCACACTACCGGAAGCGACTTCTACCCCCGGAGTATGGTAGGGAAGATTGACGATAACTCCTTTGAACGGAGCTTTGATACTCAGTTTTTCTAAAGTGATATAACCGTTTTCCAAGGCTAACTTCGCATTGATATAAGAGTTTTCAGCGTTGTTTACGTCTTTTTCGGTTGCTCCGCCTTTCTCGAGCAGGATTTTCTGACCTTCCCATTCCTTCTCGGTGATCTGGATTTGTAATTTCTTACTTTCCAACTGCACGTTGTTTTCATATTCCTTATTTTCCAGACGGATGATGACGGCTCCGGCTTCGACGATGTCACCCAGCTGATAAGGACGACCGGTTTTCGGATTTTTCTGTAAGTAGTAAGCTCCGTTGGTTTCCGATTTTATTTCTATCGTTTTAGCTGCCTTTGCTGTTCCGGTTGTTGTAATATATTCCTCAATGTTTCTGAGTTGTACGTCCTCGACCCATACTGGGGTAGTGGCTTCAGAAGAGTTATTTCCCTGATTGTTATTACAGGAAAACGACATGAATCCTAACATAACAGCTCCCAGGATTTTAAAATTCTTATTCATGATTATCGTGATTTTACTTGTTAACGGACTTATAGGGTTATTTTATTTCAATAGATCTACAGGTAAATAACTTTTATGGGTTTCAAAATCCCAAAGGGTTTGGATTTTCAGGTTCAAGAGCTCGATTTTGTAGCTGATAATAGCGCTCGTATAATCTTGTTTGGCAGTAGTCAACTGGTTTTGGAACTGTTGTAAGTCCATACCGGTCAGATTACCGTTGCGATATTTTTCCAGATTGATATCATAGGTACGTTCCGCATTTTCAATGCTTTTCTTTTTGATTTCGATTTGACGGATCAGCGTCGGCAGGTTACGGCAAATCTGGCGGACATCGATGACAATCTCTTTTTTCTGTTCTTCGAGGCTGATTTCGTCCGATTCCATAGCCAGTTGGCTGGATTTTACTTTTGCCTTTTTAGCCCCCCAATCGAAGATCGGAATGGTGAGGGTTACGCCAACCTCTTCGTTGTCGGTGGGCTTGTCGTACATATTTTTTACTTTTCCAGCCAGGGCATCCATACCTACCCGGACACTTAAATCACCTTTGAATTCGCTTTCTGCTTTTGTCCGGATAATCGAAAATACATCCTGTTCCAGGGTAATCTGTTTTTGGCGGATTTCCATGCGTTGATCCAGGGCGTATTTAACTGCATCGTTAATATTGACATCGACTGTCGGAATATTATTGTCGAACAGTATCGCGATATCTTCATCCAGCGACATTCCCAGTAAAAGCTTGAAATTGTCTTTCGCATTTTCAAAACTGATCTCTTTCGAATATACAGTGGATTCACTGTTCGCCAGATTGACTTCCGCCTGATAAAGTTCTTCTTTGGCTAACAGCCCGGCTTCGACCTTATTTTTGATGATATCGTAGTTTTGTTTCTGGTTGTTGTATTCATCCCGGGAGATGTTCAGATCCTTTTGTTTTTGATATACATCGTAAAATTGGCTGGTGACGTTTTTTTCGATACTTAATTGTTGGAGGGCATAACTGATTTTGGCATTTTCGAGTGCATATTCCAGTTCTTTGAGCTGCATCTTTGTCCTGTTATAAGTGAACAAAGGCTGCGAAATACGTAAAGACAGATTATGGTTGAAGGAGGTATTGTTGCCACCGGAAGTCCTGTTGGAAGCGTCCTGCCAGGAAAAGTCATTATATAGAGAGATGGTTCCGTCTGTCCATTTTATGGGTTGCGTGATACCGAATGAAGCCGATGACATTTTGGTCTCGTTGGCATACCATTTACTGTTGAAATTATCGTATTGGTTGTTACGGGTATACCTGAAAGGAGTGACATCCAATGAAAATTGTGATTTCAGGGAAGCATCCTGAGCTTTTAGATTCAATTGACGTTGCTCGAGGCTGAGTTTGCTTTGAATCAGTGAAGGACTGTGTTCGAAAGCCGTGTTCAATGCTTTTTCGAGTGTAAGTACTTCCTGTGCATGCGCACTATATAACCCGCTGAGGGTTAAAAGACCGAGGACCAAAGTTTGTTTAAGCATATTGTCTGCGTTTATCGGGTTATTCGTTTATTATTCTTCTGTGGCTGTAAATTTAACGGCGTCTGCAATGACGTAATCTCCGGAAACTTTATCTGTCAAAGTGATGATGACTTCTCCTTGAGGTAGATAGAAATTCCCGATCGAAACCCATCCTTCGGTTTCTTCATCCAGGTCCAGTGTCACCGATTCTTTCTCTTTATCGTATTGGATGGTATAAGTCTGATTACGTTCCTCTTTGTGACGACCGCGGCGTCTGTCCATAAAAAACATTCTGCCCGACATTTTTGCATTCCAGATGGACACCTCGTAGTAACCGTCTTTAGGGATTTCCGTTTTCCATTCTACGGCATTGGCCCCACTGCCTTTATTTTTATAAACCGCAGAGTTTATCGTTTCACCGTAGCAATAGTCGGCGGCTATGGCCGTCCATTGGGAAGGCATCCACCAGGGCATAAAATTCTTATACTTTTCGTCATCTTTTTTCTTGAAAAGATCCTTCAGTTTATGCCGGTTATTCGAGGCGATCGTCCTGAATCCCGGATCCTCATTGTCGATAATGATTTCATTCGGATTCGGCTTGAAGACATCCGGGTTTATCGGATAAATTCCCGAAGTAGTATCGCTGATCGTATTGTCGATTTTAGAAAAATTGAAATTATGCGATGTCGGTAGGTTGTGTGAAATATTGGTATTTATCGAAATATTGGCCGGACGCTCGTCACTGATAATCTTGATTTCCCGGGCTTCTCCGGCCGGAATAATGTAATTTTTCTTCTCCGTTTCAAAACTCATACCGCCTCCCCGCCGCATACCGCCTCCTCCGCCTTGCATGACTTCCGTACTGATGATAGCATCTATGTCGGAGGGATTGTTGACCTTGAATTTAATTTGGTATTTGGTAAACTCATCCAACACAATTTGATTGGCATCCACATCCTTGATATAGATGGTCGGGGTATGGGAGGCCGTATACCAGGTGTCGATAAAATCGGACAACCGAATCCCGAACCTCTTCTCTATTTCGTATCGGAGTGTATCGAACGGTATATTCTGGAACTGACGGCTAGTAAAAAATGCCTTTAGGAATTGATTGAAATCTTCCTGTGTGATCCGGGAAGTGATATAGTTATTCAATGCTGCACTTTTCAATTTCAGCAATTCATAGAAAATTTCCGGCTTCAGTTCGGTATCTCCGATCGCTGTCTCGAAACTATGTGATTCCAGATAGAGGTTGGCTCGCTGTTTGTCGTTGATGATACCTCCCCAGAAACGGAAGCCCTGATCGGAAGAAGTATTCATCATGTTGTTGACTGCGATGTCGATTACCGGATATTCGGGAGAGCTGATGTAGTTCGTATGTCCGAACAACATCGGAGTGATATTGGATTTATTGATCAGTTTATTGTCCGGATTCCAGCCATTTTGGCTGTTTTCGGAGGTTAAAGAGCTCACGAAACGATTGAAGAGGGAAATATTTTGTTCCATCTCGTCCATAGGGCCCCCATGCCGTCCCCATTCATTCATCCGTCTTCTTTCTGCCTCAAAATCCTGGCCTAGAGAAATTCCTCGTTCCGGGACGAAGAGGATTTCAGGCATGACATATTCGGTATAACCTTTCCAGTTACGGGCATAAGTGGCAAATTGTACCGGGGTTTCGGCTAAGACAAATTTTCCGAAAGGATAATCCCGGTCTTTCTCTATTTCCAGGCTGTTTTTTACTTCCCGAATGACTCCGGGCAAGGTATCGGATAAGGGTTCGAAGTATTTTGAAAAATAATCGTGGCCTTTAAAGTAATAGATCTCGTAATCCGTGGAATCTACCCGTAAAGCCTTTTTATCATAATCGGCGATGGTTAGACTGATTCCGGGCAAAGCGGAGGTATTCGTAAAGGTGATGACCGAACCGTCGATCTTACTTTTGCCTTGTGACAAAACGGTCTTGTCGCCTTCATAATGAACGGTAAGTGTATAGTCTGTGAAATTCTTCCTGACATTGTACGGAGCTCCCGGGTTAACGGGGGCGATGGTTACCGGATACCAGATACATTCGGGAGTCAATAGGGTAAAGGTATTACTCAGCCATGCATAACGTTTACCGAAACGCCAGAATACCTGCGGGACTTTAGTATCCAGGTAATCTTCTGTCAGGACATCGGTATAACAAATGTTTTCACTGATTTTCCCTTCATAGTTGATCGTCAACGTAAGCTCTTCTTGCTGCTGGATGGGTTGATCTACTTCGATAACCTGGTGATCTCTTCGGAAGAGCAGGTTTTTCCCGGCCATTTCTACAGAGGTAACCGTTAGCTCCGGATTAAGGTAAAAAATAATTTTATCCAGAGGCTTTGCATTGTTATTGGCTACTTTTACCGTACTCTTTCCTGCTAGTCTGTATCCTTGAGGAGTAACCGAAATATCGTTGACCAGCAAGTCGACATGCGGGACATCTGCATATTTATCGAATGTCATGATGTACTGATGACGGAGATCGAGCTGATGATTATAATGCAGGATGTATAACAATCCTCCGAGACAGGCTGCCAATAGAAATAGTGAGCTAAAAGTATATACGACAGCTATTTTCCACGGTTTGTGAGGCAGACGTTTCACCAGAGCGATGGTCATGCTGATCAGGCCGATTCCTGCCAGTAGATAAGAAAACCGCTGGAGTAAAAAAAGCCGGAGATCGGCATGTCCCGTGACATCTGAAAATATGGCCGGGATATTTACTCCGAAGAAATCGAATACCCCATATAGCGTATCGGTCAGATAAAAGAAAACAGTTCCGATAATTCCCAGCATTACGATGAAAGTGACCGCCTGATTTTTAAGGATGCACATGGCCGTAAAGGATAAGCCCAGGACAAACAACAGGGAAGGTACCGAAATCGTCAATAAATAGAATAGATATGGAAACAGATCGAACGGAGATTTATTGATCAGTATGTTTAAAAAAGCCGTAAATAATAAGGTGATAATGTTCAGTGTAATGAAAACCTTTACAATACCCCAGGTCTTACCGACAATATAGTCGGCATTACTCATCGGCCGGACATAGATGACTTCGGCAGTATCGAGTTTTTTGTCTCTTTTCAGGAAGCTGCCGGCCAGAAATACGACGATGACCGATTGAGCGATATTATAAAAATAAGTGTTACAGAATGGCATCAGTGAAGAAACGGCGATTCTCGGCCAAAGATTATCCATCCGGTTGACGATACCGGTTTGATAACCCAACATAATGGCAGAGATGAATAGCAGCGCGAGTATGGCAAAAATACGAAACAACCAGCTTCGTTTCACCAGTTTTACTTCGTATCGGGCAATAACATTTATATGGTTTAAATTCATATCAAAACATTAATACATTATTAATTAAATAGGTCTCCACCGATTTTTTCGCTATACATTTCCATTTTATCCTTTAGCAGATAGTCCATAAAATAGACGTAAGCATGTTCGATATTGGGGATAATGGCTTTGCCGTCGAAACCTTCCAATTTTTCGGTTACGATTTGGATCTCCCAGCCTCCTTCCGAAGGAATAGTAGAAATGATCGGATATTTTTCCTTGATTTGCTGCAATTCAGGGTCGGTAACGAAGATTTCCCATACTTTCCCCCGGACTAATTCAATCATATCGTCCGGAGAACCTTCGAATTTCAATTCTCCCTTGTTCAGTAAGGCCAGTTTTTTGCAGGTGCTGGATATATCCCCCACAATGTGAGTGGATAAGATAATGATGACATCTTTATCACTGACTTCCGAAAGGATATTTCTGAACCGGATTCGTTCTTCCGGGTCCAGACCTGTCGTCGGTTCATCGACGATGATGACTTTCGGATTACCGATGATCGCCTGTGCAATCCCAAGACGTCTTTTCATACCACCCGACAACCGGTTAGCCCAACGGTCCCTGACTTCATACAAACCGACCTTTCTCAGCATCTCATCGACGATTTCCGACCTTTTCCGGGTGCCTTTTATTCCCGCCAGTCCTGCCCCGTAGTCTAGAAATTCCCAGGTTTTTAGTTTTTCGAAAAAACGGAAATCCTGAGGTAGATAGCCTAAAACAGAACGAATAGCCTTACGATCGCGCAAAATATCGTAATCATCGAAAAAAATAGTACCTGAAGAGGGATTTTGCAAAAGAGTCATAATCCGCATCAACGTCGTTTTACCTGCTCCGTTAGGCCCCAGTAAACCGAACATGCCGGGTTCTATATTCAGGTTCAAGCCGTTTAACGCCTTATGACCATCCGGGTAAACCTTGGTCAAATCTTGGATTTTGATATTCATATTCCTGTTTTTAAAGTTCTACTTGCAAATCTTGACTATAAATATAATAAAAGATGTTAACTTTGTACTGCAATATTCTCATTTTATAAAATATTTAAAATATTCTTTCCAATCAGACGGGGAAATAACATTTTTTTTAACAACACTCTGAACTTTAAGACAATTTCTCAACTTCAAAGTTTATTTCTTTTTTTTATTTGACCAAATATTATAGACGAAGGGTATTTTTCTATCGACTGTTGGGGAAATATCGGGAATGTTCAGGCAAAAACTTCCCGGATAACCTGTATACTTTTAATATTGAAATTGATATTCAGATGGATGCTGTAAAAAAGCAGGATAACATCCAATAGAATATTGCGCGATTGCCGGTTGAGAGGAATGGCTTTTATTTCGGCCAGAGGACAAGTACATAGCTGGTAAATGATTTTAGCGGTATTCGGTCCCGAAATATACGGAGTGGCCGGATCGGAAGGATAAAAGCTCCCGTTGTTGATATTGAAAACGTAATTCTCCTGCCATGAAGAAGTGTTGATCCGAAAACCGATAAAACCGGCCAGACGATAGAGAAAATAAAGGTTAAAGTTTCCGATGTCGTTATGGGTCGAGTTCAGGTATTCGATGGAATGGGTCAGGTAATCGAACAACTCTTCATTTTTCCCTTCATTTTTTAAAATCAGGTTCAGAATTTCTCCCCACAACAAAAGGATATTCATCTTGAAAATATCGAAATATAACTCGGGCAGGTTGATGATCGGAGAGATTTGACGGAGTTTGTGCAAATCGCTCTTTTCATTCTCGAAAAATTCGATCTCGCTGATTTGCAGGAGATGGACAGTTTTGGTTTTTCTTTTGAATACGACAGAAGGGGATATCATGGACAGATACCCCTTTTCTTTCGTATAGATTCGGATAATTTTCTGAGTTTCCGAGTAAGGGCTGGTTTTTAATATGATTCCCTGAACAATTTCCATTTTTGAGTTTTCACTTGTTGTGTTGCTCTTTCAAAAATGCGATTAATTGCTGAATAGCTCTTCCCCGATGGCTGATTTTATTTTTTTCGTCCATAGGCATTTCAGCAAAACTGAGGTCGAACCCTTCGGGTTGAAAAATCGGGTCATATCCGAAACCGGCTTCTCCTTGTTGGGCGGTTAATATTTTGCCGTCTACCCTTCCTTCGAACAGGTGCTCTTCTTTTCCTTGAATTAAAGCGATAACCGTACGGAAACAAGCTTTCCGATCGGATATCCCCTCCATTTCGCGAAGTACTTTCTTCATGTTTTCGACAGAATCTTTTGCAGGACCGGCATAGCGGGCAGAATATACACCGGGACGCTTATCCAGTGCTTCGATTTCAAGCCCCGTATCATCCGCAAAACAGTCGTACCCGTAATGTTCTTTGATGTATCGGGCTTTTTGCAAGGCATTTTCTTCCAGAGTGTCGTGATCTTCCGGGATATCCTCCTGGCAACCGATTTCCGCAAGCGAGCCGATTTCGGCTTCGCCTTCTAATAAATGGCTGATCTCTTCCAGCTTATGCTTGTTGTTCGTTGCAAATACTAATTTCATAGAGCGATAACAATTGATTCGTTTGTCGACGCAAAAATAGGTTTATTTTTATAGCTTTGCAGGTATAAAATGATAATTTTGGACGAAAAAGATGAAAAGAGGAATTGTCGTAAAATCGACCGGTAGTTGGTATTGGGTAAGATTGGAGGAAGGGAATATGGTGCAGTGCCGTATTCGGGGGAAATTCCGGATGGAAGGAATCCGAACGACCAATCCGTTAGCTGTCGGAGATGAGGTGGAATTGGAAGAAGGAAGTGAAGGCTATGTTATTACGGCAATAGGAAAGAGACGTAATTATATTATCCGTAGATCGACGAATTTGTCCAAAGAGTCGCATATTATTGCAGCAAATGTCGATTTGGCTTTGTTGGTGGTGACTGTTAATCATCCGGTGACTTCTACCGTATTTATCGATCGTTTTTTGGTAACTGCAGAAGCTTATAATATTCCTGCCGTACTGGTTTTTAATAAAACGGATCTGTATGATGCCGAAGATCAGGCAATGTTAGGGGGATTGACGGTGATTTACCGTAAAATCGGGTATCCTTGTTATGCCGTATCGGCGGAAACCGGTGAACACGTCGATGAAATCCGGAGTTTACTGAAAGACAAGATCACCGTGCTTTCCGGCTTGTCGGGAGTGGGGAAATCTTCTTTAGTCAATTGCATTGAGCCTGGCTTGGACCTGAAAACTGCAGGAATTTCGGATGCCCACGATTCGGGGAAGCATACCACCACTTTTGCTGAAATGTTTCCATTGAAACAGGGCGGTTTCATTATCGATACTCCGGGATTACGAAGTTTTGGAATTATCGATTTGAAAAAAGAGGAGTTGTCGCATTTTTTCCCGGAAATATTCGCGAAGTCCGGAGAATGCCGCTTTTATAATTGCACCCATACCCATGAACCCGGTTGTGCTGTGTTGGAAGCTGTGGAGCAAGACGAAATCAGTGAGAGCCGTTATGTGAGCTATCTGAGTATGATGGAAGAAAGCGGGAAATATAGATAATGTATTTTCGAACAGCTCAATGTTAATTTAGTTAACTCTGTCTTTTTTTTAGCCTTTCGTTTTTTGTTTTTAGTTTTTGTATTATCTTTGCGCCGTTTTACGTCAAGGCTTGTGGATAGATTGAGAGAATATAAGATAGCATTCAGAGGATTAGGAGAGGGAAAACACTCTTTTGAGTTCATCATGGATGAGGGATTCTTCGATTGTTTTGAAGCAACGAAAGGAACCCGGGGAGAAGTCAAAGCTACCGTCCTGATCGTGAAGAGTTCACTTTTAATGGAAGTACGTATAACGATCGAAGGAATGGTAAAAGCAACCTGCGACAGATGTTTAGGAGAAGTAAATCTTCCGGTGTCCGGTGTTATGAATTTGTATGTAAAACAAAACGGACGGGAAGAAGGGAACGAAGATGATTATATAATATTGTCGCCGGAGGATGACTATTTGGATGTAAGTTCGTATCTTTATGAAACTTATATGTTGAATTACCCGATGCGGGTAGTGCATCCCGAAGGAGAATGCGACGAAGATATGCAGGAAGTGTTGCATGAATATGTGATAGAAGAAGATGATAAACCAATAGATCCGAGATGGAATGAATTGAAAAAATTAATTAATAACTAAATAAATAATAAAGAAATGGCACATCCGAAACATCGAACCTCAAAACAGAGAAGAAATAAGAGAAGAACGCATGATGCGATTACGGTAACCGCTATTGCTAAGTGTTCTAACTGTGGTGCTGCTGTACAGTATCATACAGTATGTCCTGAATGTGGATATTACAGAGGAAAGTTGGCTATTGAGAAAGCAGTAGTAGCATAATCTTGACACGAAAAGGATTGTTTTAGAATCATACACAGCCAGCCTCCTAAGCCCTAGGGGGCTATGGTTGTTTATATAATTCATGAAACTTACCCTTGCGTGTGCGGGGGTAATCTCTGATTTAAATTTATAGTTATGCAAACGAATAGGCTGAGAGCCATAATAACCGGAGTAGGGGCATATTATCCCGACTATATCCTCGACAATGAGGAATTGAGCCAGATGGTGGATACCTCTGATGAATGGATCATGACCCGGGTAGGG
Source organism: Odoribacter sp. (assembly GCF_985060555.1). NCBI lineage: Bacteria > Pseudomonadati > Bacteroidota > Bacteroidia > Bacteroidales > Odoribacteraceae > Odoribacter > Odoribacter sp. The sequence continues at coordinate 19,490 of NZ_CFKYFN010000094.1, forward strand.
ATCAAAGAAAGACGAATTTTAAAAGATCCGACGAAAGGAAGTGCCTGGCTGGGTGCACAAGCCGTAAAAGATCTGTTCGAGAAAACCGGAACCAAACCGGAAGAAGTAGATTTGTTGATTTGTGCTACAGTGACACCGGATATGCATTTCCCTGCTAATGCGCAGATTATTGCCGATATGGTTGGAGTGAAGAATGCTTTCGGATTTGATTTGAATGCAGGTTGTTCCGGATTCCTTTTTGGCTTGGTTACTGCTACTCAGTATGTAGAAAGTGGTAGATATAAAAAAGTGGTATTTGTCGGATGTGAGAAAATGTCCGTGATCACCGATTATACGGATCGTAAGACTTGTCCGTTGTTTGGTGATGCTGCTGCAGCTGTATTGCTCGAACCGACAGCAGAAGAGCTTGGTGTGATGGATCACATCCTGCGCTCGGATGGTATGGGACGCGACCATTTGTATATGAAAGCCGGTGGATCGCTGAATCCTCCTTCCATAGAAACGGTTACTAACCGTGAACATTTTATTTTTCAGGATGGCCAGTTCGTATTTAAACATGCCGTAACGAAAATGGCCGATACCGCAGCAGAAATTATGGAAAAAAATCACCTGACCGCCGACGATATCGCATGGTTGGTGCCCCATCAGGCAAATCTGCGTATTATCTCTGCTACCGGCGATCGTATGGGACTCGATCCTTCTAAAGTTATGGTGAATATCCAGAAATACGGAAATACCACTTCTGCAACGATTCCATTGTGCCTGTACGAATGGGAAAATCAGTTACACAAGGGAGATAATCTGATTCTCGCAGCGTTCGGTGCGGGATTTACCTGGGGAGCTATCTGGCTGAAATGGGCTTACGATCCCAAGAAGTAAAGTTGGAAAAAGGATATGGAAAACCGGTTTGAATTTTCAAGCCGGTTTTTTTATAGCCAAAGAAGTTTATAAAGTCCATAATTAAAACCTTTTAATGCCGGCAGTTGATCGGACGAAGTGTAGACTTAACTCCTGTACCCCTTGTAACTACAGAAAAAACGAATTTTTGGGGGAGCTAAAAAAAGCCGTGTAAGTCGCTTTTATATTTCAATTACTTGTTATATCTTCGATGTGAATTTATAGTTTATGAATCAGGAACGTTTTGATATTGAATATGAGGGGAACCGGATACTGGAAAATACCAGAATTGACGGTAATTTGAAGACCGATAAGAGTGTATACCTGGATGGTATGATTCAAGGAAATGTACATGCCGGAAAACTGGTGATCATAAACAAAGGGGGGAAGGTCGACGGAGATGTGGATTGCGATGAATTATATATCAACGGCACTATTACAGGTAATGTATGTGTGGCCTGTAAAACTGTTATGGGAGGAGATGCTGTGATCGAAGGTGGCTTGATTACAGATACACTCGAAATAACGCTTGGTGCAACCATCAGGAAAGGATTGAAATTAAAAAAGCGTCGAAATAAATTAAGGTGATTATTATGGGTAAAGAGAATCCTGGAAATGCTGTCAATTTGTTGTGCGAAGGTACGGTTATTGTAGGTGATATAAAAACAAAGAACGATATCCGGATCGACGGAATCATAAAAGGTAAGATCATTACTTCAGGGAGATTAGTGGTTGGTAATACGGCCAAGATTGAAGGCAACATCGATTGCTGCAATGTAGACGTATTGGGGGTTGTACTTGGTGATATACAAGCTTCCGGGACGGTTTCACTGAAATCGTCCGCCAAAGTGATTGGAAATATTGTTTCATCTGTACTCTCGATCGAACCGGGAGTGATATTCAATGGCAATTGCCAAATGACAAAAAAAGAGGGGCGTGAACCGGCTAAAGAATAATTGAATGAATGTTTTAATTTTGATTCCGGCGCGTTATGCATCGACTCGTTTTCCGGGTAAACCTTTGGCTGAGATCGGTGGTAAACCGATGATCCAGCATGTGGTAGAAAAAGCACAGTTGGTTTCACAAGACGCTTTTGTCGCAACGGACGATCAGCGGATATACGACCGGGTTGTAGGGTTCGGAGGAAAAGTAGTGATGACTTCTGCCGACCACAAGAGCGGAACCGACCGTTGTTGCGAAGCCTACCGGCATATTGTGGCTGATTACCGAAAAACTTATGATGTTGTTGTCAACATACAGGGAGACGAACCCTTTATTCAACCCGATCAGGTACGTGCTTTGATCGCTTGTTTTGAAGATCCCCGGATTCAGATCGCTACCTTGGCAAAACAATTCGACACGAATGCGGATATTTTCGATCCCAATAAGGTTAAGGTGGTATGTTCGTCTCTGCAGACCGCTCTTTATTTTTCCCGTTCTGCCATTCCTTATTGCCGGGGAAAAGAGCAAGGAGAATGGAGTGCTGTGATTCCTTTTTACAAACATGTGGGCATGTATGCTTACCGGCCTGAAGTATTACGAGAGATTACAGCTTTGCCTCAGGGAAAACTGGAAAAGGCAGAATCTCTGGAACAATTGCGTTGGCTTGAGAACGGTTATAAGATTGCGGTAAGGTTCACCGATCACGAATCGGTAGGAATCGATACGCCCGAGGATTTGGAGAGAGCGAGAAAGATCAGTGAAACCTCTGATCTCTGGTCTGCGAAATACTGATTAAAAAACTACGTTTCGGATCGAATATTCAGTCAGAACCGAGAGTTCGTTAATCAGCATCGAAGATGCACTGATCGGAAAAACCGAAGGTCTGACACCAATCCGGAACGTAGTTCCGCTAATCTATTTTCTGTCTTTGACAGAAAATCTTAGATGGTCATAATATCCTTTTCCTTTGCGGTCAGGATTTCATCTATCTTTTTGTTATAGCTGTCTGTGATCTTTTGAACTTCATCTTCGGCATCTTTAGCTTCATCTTCGGGCAGACCACTCTTCACCATTTTTTTGAATTCGTCGATAGCATCGCGACGGGCATTCCGGATACTTACCTTGGCGGTTTCACCGACCCCTTTCGATTGTTTCACCAGTTCTTTTCTTCTCTCGGCAGTCAAGGGCGGTACATTGATCCGGACAACTTCTCCGTTATTATCCGGGTTAAATCCCAGATTGGCATTCATAATGGCTTTTTGGATAGGGCCAAGCATATTTTTTTCCCAAGGCTGAACTGCAATTGTACGTGGATCCGGAGCCGTGATATTGGCTACTTGTGACAATGGAGTCGGTGATCCGTAATAATCTACCAGAACATCGTTCAGAATTTTGGGGTTTGCTTTGCCGGCTCTGATTTTCGCCAATTCATTTTCGAGGTGGACCAATGCATTTTGCATTTGTTCTTTGGCCTCGTCCATGTACATTTTTACTTCCTCGTTCATATGCTTACTCTATTAATTTTTACAATTATAAAGCAAAGATAGGAAAAAAAATAATACGCTTTCTATCTTACTCCAATGAAAAGCTTATGGGTAAAGTGTAAGCGACTCTGACCGCTTTACCTCTTTGTTTTCCCGGGATCCATTGGGGCATATTATTTACAATTCGTAAAGCTTCTGCATCCAGCAGAGTAGATGCACTTCTGGCGATCTTAGCATTTGTAATGCTTCCGTCTTTTTCAATAACGAACTGAACAAAGACTTTACCTGTAATATTTGCTTCTATTGCTTCTTTCGGATATTTGATATTTTTCATGATCCATTCCGCCACGTTTCCCTCTGCAAATTCGGGCATCTCTTCAACTACCTGAAATATGCAAACCTCCGTACTGTTTTCTGTTTCAGAAGAATCTTTCACTAATGTCGGTGTTTTGGCCTCGTTATGGGGAGGAATTATGGTAACCTTCGGAGCGAAGTTGCCGGCTTGGTCTTTGAGACTGAAAGTAACAGGCAGGGTATAAATTACTCGCACCGCTTTTCCTCTTTGTTTTCCCGGAATCCAATCGGGCATGGCCTCGATTCCTTTTAAGGCTTCGGCATTCAATAGTGACTGGGTACTTCGTTGTATTTCAGCATGTCCGACCCGACCTGTCGAGTCGATAATAAAATTGACATACACTTTCCCCTCGATTCCTGCTTCGATCGCTTTTGAAGGGTATTTGATATTTTGTGTCGCCCACTTGGAGAGATCGCCTGAAAATTGAGGCATATTCTCTACAATCTGAAAAACTTGAAGCTCCGGCGACTCCGGTTCTTCGCACATGTTTTTACAAGAGAAGAGATAAAATAGCATTCCGGCTAATAAAAATGCCGGAATATAATTGATCATCTGGAATTTGCGGGATTGTTTTTTGGTCAACATAATGGTTCTTTTTTTTAGATTCGAACACGAAAAATAGTTCGTAAAAGAAAAGGCTCCTTTCAGACTTTGCTGAATGAGTAATTCAAGGTATCCGCTGATTTTATATTTACGGATAACCTGTTGATCGGCGATATATTCGTGGTTTTCGAGAATAAGCTGTTTTATTAACCACACAAAAGGATTGAACCAATTGGCGATGCAGATGATCTCGGCTATACACAAATCCAGACTGTGGCATTGTTGTATGTGAATTTTTTCGTGTGCAAATATTTTCCGTCTGTTTTCCTGACTCAAAGAGTGGGTGTTGATAAACAGATAATTAAAGAAGGAGAAAGTAGGTAGGCCTTCCTGAATTTGGATCATATACAATCCATGTAATCGTTTGCGTGGATTTCGATGAACGAATAAGCATAGCCGGCATAGAGTGGTTAAATAACGAAGGAAAAAAAACACAACTCCGATCCCATAAAGTAGGGGAATCATAGGGATCGGCTGTTCTGTGGCTGTAATAAGCGTGCTTTGACTGCTTTTCCCTATCTGGTTTTCCTCCAACAATTCACTGACTGAGGCGAGAGTGGGAAAACCGATCATATCGTTCCGGTTTATTTCAATGGAAATAAAGGGAAGCAATGCCGATAGGATCAATACGCCTAGCAAAAAAATCCGGTTCAGATTAAAGAAAGTCTGTCTTTTCAGGAAAAATTGATAATAGGTCAATAATACGATCAGAATTGTTGAAGATTTGATCATGTAAAGGAGGAAAGTTTGCATGGAGGATAGATTTTAAAGAGTTAGTTTTCTGATCGTCGTGCTTCGTCTGCACGTTTTAGAATTTCTTCCAATTCCTTCAAATCAATGTTTTCCTCTTTGGCAAAAAAAGAAACCATTTGGCTGAATGAATTTCCAAAATAGTTACCGATGAAATTCTTTAAAAATTTTTTGGTATAAGTATCTTTGGCTACCAAAGGATAATAACAATGACTTTTCCCAAAAGTTTCGTGACCGACAAATCCTTTATCCTGCAAAATCCGAACGATGGTAGAGACTGTGTTGTAAGCTGGCCTGGGCTCCGGAAGTTTATCTATAATATCTTTCACAAAACCTTTTCCTAAATCCCAAAGCACTTGCATAATTTGTTCTTCTGCTCTTGTTAATTCTTTCATAGTTGTTTTTATTGAATTTCTTTTTACAGACAAATGTATAACTAATTTTTTAGTTGTAAAATATAATTCTAAAATAAAATTAGTTTATAAATAGTTACGGAAGTCTGGTCTAACCATTGTGGTTTGTATAACCGTTATCACTAAAGAATGGTAGGTTTAATTTTTTTTCTTTCTATTCCGATTCCGGGCTTTATACCGGAGGACCGGTTCGCCTGGAACGGTCCGTTAAGGCTTTCCTTCACTGACCGGCGGAACTCCTCACTACGTTCGTCAGACACCGCCGGTCAGTGAAAGAAAAAGGTAGACGACCGACAGAAGCGACCGGGTCTCCAAACACGAACACCGAAGACGAATAAGTAACAAAATAAACTTAGGTTTTGATTCTATTTTCAAAGAAATCATTATTTATCGGTCATTTACTTATGCTTTTACTTTAATTCTTCGTATTTTATAATGGATGATCGTGATGAAAATATTCATCAGCGGGGAAATTAAATTAAAGAAACAATAAGGGAGGTATTCGATCGTAGGTACGCCGAGTACCCGTGATTGGGTAGCTCCACAAGTATTCCAGGGGACCAATACGGAAGTGACTGTCGCAGAATCTTCCAGAGCCCGACTGAGGACTTCGGGTTTCAAGCCTCTTTGTTCGTAAATTTTTTGCATCATTTTACCGGGTACGACTATAGAAAGATATTGATCGCAGGCTGTGATATTGAAGAAGATACAAGTCAGTATGGTCGTGCTGACCAGCGAAGTGTCGTTATAAATAAAATGCATAAAAGCTTCACCCACTCTTTTTAAGGATCCGCTGGCTTCCATCACTCCTCCGAAAGTAAGAGCTGCAATAATTAGCCAAACTGTATCGAGCATACCTTCCATTCCTCCTGTTGTCAACAATTCGTCGACTTCGGATACCCCTGTGCTCAGTGTCATTCTACTTCCGACAGCTTGGATGATCAACTGATAGGTGTTGTGGAACTTTTCTTGAGCGATCAGCTGATCGAGGAGATCAGGTTGAAAAATGAGGGCGAAAATAACTCCGAGAACAACTCCACCCAGCATGGCAGGTATGGGGGGAACTTTTTTTATAATAATAATAATGAGTAAAACAGGGACCGATAATAACCAGGGAGTAATGTGGAAACTACTTTCCAGGCCCTTTTTTATAAAGCCGGTATCTATGGCAGTATCTGTATTTAATTGATATAGGCCGATGATTCCGAATATGATCAACGTGAGAATTAAAGTTGGGAAAGTGGTGTATACCATGTAGCGGATATGAGTGAAAAGATCCGTTCCTGCAATTGTAGGAGCCAGGTTTGTCGTGTCTGAGAGCGGGGACATTTTATCGCCGAAATAGGCTCCTGAGATGACGGCACCTGCTACAAGCCCCTGATGAAGTCCGAAAGCATTACCGACTCCCACGATAGCTACACCTACAGTGGCGATCGTCGACCAGGAACTGCCTGTTGCCAGAGATACAATAGCACAAAGGACGACAGAGGCCACCAGGAAGTAGGACGGGTGCATGATATCTACTCCATAGTAAATCATAGCTGGAATGACTCCGCTCAGCATCCAGGAACCACTTAGCGAACCGATCAATAACAGAATAAGTATCGCCGTCATAGCCGAATTAATGGTCTGCAATATTTTTCGTTGGATTTCATGCCAGCTGACATGATTGAAAAGGGCCAGGATGCTACAGATACTTGCTGCGATGATTAAGGCTATTTGATTAGAGCCCCCCAAAGGATCGTCGAAATAACTGACATTAAACGAGAGTAGGGCGATCAGAACAATCAATGGAAGAATTGCTTGTATCAGTGAAGGGGCTTTGGTCTGAGTTTTCATTTTGCGGGAAATAAGTCGGTTTTGTAGTTATACTTTTGGGGTATAGATTTGTTTGTGCCAAAAATAAAAATCCGGGATAAATTTTGCGATTTATTTATTTTACCTTTGTATTTCAAATGGATGAGGTTATGACCAGAAAAGATTTTGAAGTGATGGCGCCTGTAGGTTCTTATGAATCTTTATATGCTGCTTTGCAGGGAGGTGCGGATTCGGTTTATTTCGGTGTGGAAGGATTGAATATGCGGGCACGTTCGTCAGCAAATTTCACGCTGGAGGATTTGAAAAATATCGTATCGGTTTGTTCGGAGAAAGGGGTGAAAACCTATCTGACTGTCAATACCGTAATTTATAATCAAGAGTTAGAGAAAATGCGGCAAGTGATCGATTGTGCCGGTGAAGCCGGAGTCACTGCTATCATTGCATCCGATTTGGCCGCTATTTTGTATGCACGTTCTGTAGGAGTCGAAGTGCATATCAGTACTCAGTGTAATGTCACTAATTTCGAAGTAGTTCGTTTCTTCGCCCAATATGCCGATGTGATCGTTTTGGCCCGCGAAGTGGTATTGGAGCAAGTCATGGAAATCCATCGTCGCATCGTCGGGGAGGATTTACGGGGACCGAATGGAGGGCTGATCAAAATTGAAATGTTTGCTCATGGGGCTCTTTGTATGGCTGTTTCAGGGAAATGTTATTTGAGTTTGCACGAGAAAAACGCTTCTGCTAACCGGGGAGCCTGTAATCAGATTTGCCGGAGAGCCTATACGGTCAAAGATCGCGAAAATGAAGTCGAACTCGATATTGAAAATGAATACATCATGTCGCCCAAAGACCTTTGCACAATTGGTTTTATCAATAAAATGATCGACGCCGGTGTGCGGGTTTTCAAGATCGAGGGGCGTGCCCGTTCCGCCGAATATGTACGTACGGTTTGTGAGTGTTATAACGAAGCGATAAATGCTTATCTCGACGATACCTATTCAGCGGATAAGATCCGGATTTGGAAAAAACGCTTGGCGACAGTCTTCAACCGTGGATTCTGGAATGGATATTATTTGGGGCAACGCTTAGGGGAATGGAGCGAGGTATATGGTTCGAAAGCGACAAAAAAGAAAATTCTGCTTGGCAAAGTGACCAATTATTTTACCAATTTGCAGGTCGCAGAGTTTAAACTGGAATCTTTCGACTTGAAAGTTGGGGACGAAATATTGATACAAGGTCCTACAACCGGAACGATTCAAATGAAAGTACCTGAGATAAGGGTCGATTTACAGCCAGTGGAAAAGGTGGAAAAAGGAATATTGTTTTCGGTTCAGGTGCCTGGAAAAATCCGGCGTGGTGATAAATTATATAAATGGGTAGATACGACTCCGGAATTGATGCAATGACGACCATTTTGGATAAAAAAGAATAGCTTGTTATAGGCCGGGATACTCGATAAATTGTACTGGCTGTATGGACTTTGACTAATTTATTCTACCTTTGTAGCCTGATTTATTGAAATTAAAGCAAGAGAAGTATGAAAAAATGTTTTTTGTATCTGTTGATGGTCGGAGGATTGGGAGCTTGTATTCAAAGCGAGCCTTTAAATGCAGAAGCAGATATTATGGCATGTAAGATTTTAAATGCAAAGGGATCACCGGAAACAAATATTAAAGGAAATATTATCATCAACAATGCTCAGGTGCTGGCCCAGGCTAATCCGAGTATCGACCTGACAAAACTGGCTTTAGAGGTGACCTTGACGGAAGGGGCAAACATTTCGCCCGATCCGGCCCGAGTGATGGACTATTCGCATCCCCAGAAATTTACCGTAACCTCCGAGGACGGAAATTGGCATAAAGAATATTCGGTGATCATCGATACATTCGATTTGCCGCTTCGATATGATTTTGAACACTATGAACTGAATGAAACGGGGAAATATCAGGTGTTTTTCGAGGAAACACAAGGAACAGCCCTGTTTAAACAATATATTTGGGCTTCCGGAAATTCAGGTTTTGCCTTGACGGGTGTCGGCCGGAATCCGCAGGAATATCCTACGGTTTCTATCGAAAATGGAATAGATGGAAGCAGAGCCATCAAGTTGGAGACGAAGAGCACAGGACAGTTCGGAGAGACGGTTAAAATGCCCATTGCGGCAGGAAACTTATTCCTGGGCAGTTTCGATGTAAATAATGCCGTACAAAAACCGTTGAAAGCCACTCGTTTCGGATTGCCTTTCGGGAAAAAACCGCTGCAACTCAAGGGATATTACAAGTACACTCCCGGTACCCAACCTTTCAAGGCGAAAGATAAAAATGGAAATACTGTCACGATTCCCGGGCAGGAAGATGAGGGAGATATTTATGCTGTTTTATATGAAGCGGCAGAACTCGATGGAAAAGCATTGGACGGAAACAATGTGCTGACCAGTGAGTATATCGTTGCTTTGGCCCGGGTAGAGGTAGAAAAGAAAGATGAGTTTACTGCATTTCATGTCGATTTTCACTACGGATCGCGCATACCGATCGATTGGCCGAAATTCATCCGGGACCAGCGGGATCCGTCAGATGATGGAACGGGTAAGTATCTGCCTTTCAGCGAAAAAAAAATGAAGAATTACGAGTATAATCTGGCTGTAGTTTTCACTTCCAGCAAATATGGGGCATATTTTGCCGGTTCTGTAGGGAGTACCTTGTGTATCGATAAAGTAGAGATCGTTTGTGAAAAATAAGAATTGAGACAATGAAAACGATAAAGAGTATATACCTGATTGTTTTTTTACTGGTAACAGGAGCTGTTTTTGCTGAAAACAAGAAACCGGGTGCTTTGGTTCGCTCTACCTTGAAAGGATTGGAGTATCGGATTAAAGCAGGAGTCAATATCGGAGGAACTTCTCCATTACCCTTGCCGGCAGAAATCCGGGAAATCAATAGTTACCGGCCGGGTGCTCAGCTTGCTATCGAAGGAAATATCATTAAATGGTTCGACCGGAACCGGAAATGGGGAGGGTTGTTCGGAATCCGCCTCGAGAACAAAGGGATGAAAACCGATGCCAGGGTGAAAAATTATTACATGGTGATGGATTCGTATGATGGGGAAGTGCTGGGACATGTCGAAGGCAATTGGACAGGAAATGTAAAGACGAATGTAAAAAATTCATATATCACTCTGCCTTTTCAGGTTATTTATAAAGTGTCACCCCGTTGGGATTTGAAATTCGGCCCGTATATTTCTATTCTGACTAACGGAGATTTTTCCGGAGTAGCCTATGACGGATATATCCGTGAAGGAGATCCGACCGGTACCAAAGCGAATGTCACGGAAGCAACTTACGATTTTTCGGGCGACTTGCGTAAATTTCAGTGGGGATTGGATGCCGGAGCTGAATGGCGGGCATATAAACATTTGAGTGTTTATGCAGATCTGACCTGGGGGTTGAATTCTATTTTTCCCGGTGATTTTGAAAGTATCAGCTTCAAGATGTATAATGTTTATCTGAACTTCGGGTTCGGATATGTCTTCTAGTACCGGATTCCTTTCTTTACCAGATATTGTTTTAACCAGGTCCGTAAAGAAAGGAACCCGATCTTCACTAATTGCGGATAACTTTTTTCCAATTCCTGGCTGACCATCAGAGGCCATTTCCAGTTATTGTAGCTGATTTGTACCAAACCGGTCAAAGCAACGACACCGCAGATTCCCCAATCGGTATAATAGAGAGAAGTCAGGGAAAACAGGGCGATAAAAAAGCCGGAAATCAAGGCAGCTTTCAGGTAAGGAACTTCATTACGGGTAGTAATTAAAGTGGCTGCCATACCATGGTTGGATTCTAAAAATTGTACAAACAACATCAGTAAAAGAGGACCTGGAGGTAAAAGTTGGGTTTTACTGTGAAATAGTTCCAAAGCCCAGGGACCTAATAGGACCAGGCATAAGGCTCCGAGGATATATAGAAGGTAGAATACAAAAATACCTTCTCCGAATATTCTGCGGATATCCGGGAGGTTATTGTCGATCCTATCCTTGTAGATTTCAGGAATATGAGTGCCTAAATAAAGTGGGGATACCCCTGACAGAATATTTATAAGATTAACGGTTAGACCATAACTGGCAACTGTTTCCAGAGGTAAAAACATAGATATGAAAAGCAAATTGCCTTTTTGGACAAAATATCCACCCAAACTGCTTAATCCATTTTTTTTGGCATTTACCCATAAAATAGGTAATAATTTTTCTTTTGTTGCTTGGGTATTCCGGAGGATTTTGCGGAGACCGTTTCGGTAGAAAAAATGAATCGCCACCAACCGATTGATAATAATAGATAGAAAGTTGGCTGTGGCTACTGCAATTAAGCCATAGCCTGCAATCAGACCCAAGGCGGCTAAAACGAGATAGGTGGAACGGGTGATAATGATGAGTTGGTTGTTTTCTTTTACAAGGCCTCTACCCACTAGTAATGCATTATAATAGGAATAATAAAGATTTAAAACGGTGGAAGTGGTGTATATAAACCATGAAATCATGATTTCTTCATTAGCTGCGATGTGGTTTGTTCGATCATCGATATACCAACTACCTGCAGTCAGGAGGAGAAAAATGACCAAAAGCGAAATACCTCCGTAAAAACGTTTCATCACGGAAATCATGTTTTTGAGAAGCGGGTAGTTGGGATGATCCAGATGAGTTTGGCCTTTATCCAGACCTTTGGCCTGAAGTTTTACAGCACCACTGAATACATAGGCGACATTTCGGGTGAAAGTCGGCTGAAAACCGAAGTCGATCATTTGTACCAGACTCGAAATAGTCAGGAAAATGTACCAGACTCCCAATATATCTGCCGGGAGAAGTTTTAATATCACCGGGAGTAAAAGTATTCCTGCTCCGATGTTAAAGAATTGGGCAATGTATCCCCACAAAACATCTTTTTTGGTGATATGAATTTCCATTACTTTTTTTACGGTAAATGGTGAAAATACTTTGTTAGGCCTGATCCGAGGAACACTTCCGATTTTTTCTGATATACCCGATAATACTTCCCAGAAGAGCTAAAATTAATAAAATGGAACTGATTTGTGAGATCAGAGCTCCCTGATAAGCAGATCTTGGATTATACACTAAAGTAATAGTATGTTCCCCTGCCGGAACAGACAGGCCTCGTAAAATATAATCGGTACGGAATAGTTCACCGGGTTGGTCGTCGATGTAAGCTTGCCAGCCTTCGGGATAATATACTTCACTGAATACAGCCAGTTGTTCCTGGGAGGCTTTTGTTTTATAAGTCAGTTTATTAGGAGCGTAGGAAGTCAGTTGAATCGTTGCGGTTGAATCGAACCGGATGTTCTTACCTGCTACAGCCTGGGCAAAATCGCGGCCGATAATAGCTGTCTTTTCAGGATCGATAGCTTTCAGGCTTAAAATTTCTTCATCAGGAGTGTCGACGAGTTGATAATTTTCGACAAACCAGGCATTTCCTGATCTGGCGGTGTTTTCGATCGGTGTGCTGTTGGCTGATAGAATGATATATTTGGTATTTAGCATGTTGATGACAGATAGCTTTTGTAAGCTCGAATCTATATCTGCCCGTGTTTGTCCTCTTTGCAAATCATTGGCTAAAGACTGAATTTCAGGAACCAGATGATAATCGATTATATCCTGATAACGCTGTAGTTTAGCAGCACTATATCCTCCGATTGTTTTATGATAAAAACTGGAATGTGAGTCGTTAAAAGTATTTACGGCCAAATCCAAAACCCGGTAATGGATATCGGTATCTTTCAATATCTCTTTATCGACAGGCCGTAAATTAAAATTGTTAGTAAATTCACGTGGTGTAACGAAATGGTCGTTATTTAGATACCGTTTGTCTACACTCCACATATCTAAGATGATAAGTAGTCCGAGAAGGGTTATGGACGAGGATAATTTTATTTTTTTCATATAACCGGCCCAAATGGTAGCTGCACCTGCCAGAATAAAAAGTAATGAACGGAAGGCATCACTTCGTAGCATACTTTGGCGATCTTCGGGTAGGGCTTGTTGTAGCCAATCCGGGAATTGGCTGTCTGCCGGGGAAGTAAAACTACCGGCAAGGCTTGGAAGAAGAGCGAATAACAAACAAAAACCACCTGTAATCCCCAAGGCTAGTTTCAGTCCTTTAATGACTCTTTTCTTCTCGATTTTATCCGAGAAAATCTGATGAAGACTATAAAATCCCAACAGAGGAATAGTTAACTGCAGGATGGTTAGAATCATAGAAGGTACCCGGAATTTGTTATATAGAGGTACGTAATCGAAAAACAAGCTGGAGAGCCACATAAAATGTTTTCCCCATCCCAATAGTAAGGCTAACAGTGATATCCCGGCGATCCACCATTTGGTTGTGCCTTGGAGAACAACTAAACCCAATACGAACAAAAACACCGAAATCGCTCCCATATACATCGGGCCGGCAGTAAAGGCTTGAGGTCCCCAATAGGTCGGCATTTGTTTGATGACTTGTTCAGCATTCGGAACCCCTCCTTGTTTTAAGATTTCATATGTTTTGGATTTTTTACTGAGTTCACTGGCTGAAGCTCCTCCGTTAAAATTAGGAATAAGCAGATTCGGCGTTTCTTCTATACCGTAACTCCAGGCTGTTGCATATTCTTTATTCAATCCACCCTGGGTCTGATTCCCTTGGGCATGAGCCATTTGTAATTCAGAACCGCCCCGCATCGTGTATTTACTGTATTCCCAGTTGGGCCAAAGTCGGTTGACGTTCGTACCTGCTGCCAATATCGTGGCCAACAACACAAAACAAGATGTTTTGATGAAAGCAGGTAAAGTCTTGTTTTTAATAGCAGAGACCAATTGAGCGATAACATAAGCCAGAATGATCATACCCAGATAAAAAGTGATTTGGGGATGGTTGGCTGCAATTTCAAAAGACAGGGCAAATCCGAAAAGAACCGCCCCTAAAAATGCTTTTTTACGATAAGCATAGACCACTCCGGCTAATACCATCGGCATAAGAGCGATAGCTACCATTTTCGAATTGTGCCCCACTTGCAGGATTTGAAAGTTATAGGCACATAAACCGAAGGCCAAAGCTCCGACAATAGAGAGCCGGACATTGATTCCCATCGCAAGCAACAGCAAAAAGAAACTGACAAAAGTCAAGATCAGATAAGAAGCAGGGCGTGGACCCCAAAATAAATGATTGTAGATAGTTTCAAGATAGTTTCCTTTGTAATGAGCTCCGATCATGGTTGTCGGCATGCCACTGAACATCGAATTGGTCCAGAAAGATTCTTCTCCTGTCTGTTTTTTATAATCGTCTCTTTCTTTTGCAGCTCCCTGGTAAGAGGAAATATCCGCTTGATTGATGATTTTCCCTTCCAAAACAGGTGAAGCATAAATATAAGCGATCAGGATAAATATAATAAGCGCAATGGCGTAAGGCAAACAAGATCTGAAATTGATTTTTGTCATGACTGTACTTTTGAATAATGAACAAACAAAGATAAAGAATTATTTGGTATATGAAATTGCCGGAATGATTTGATTCTTAAATAGTCGTTAGAGCCGAAGTAAAAGCCATAAAGCGGTTTTTTGGATTTTCAATTTTCGGGCCATCCGGACCGAAAAGGGGACCTCCCGGACCAATTGCCGTATGGTTGGATTTTTGCGTATGGTAACTAATTGGATAAAAGCCTGATAACAGGATTTGTGATGTATTTCATTTTTCAGGGTACGCCATAAAACATGTAAAGTTGAAAAGAAATAGTCCCATAGGTGTTCATCTCTGAGGTGATGGGTAGTGAGGAAGTGATCCAAGTACATTAAATGGTTGATCACCAGTCGGGTTGAATTGTAGATATAACTGCTTGCCTGGTTTTTTTGGTGAAAAACATGATGATAGAGTATCAGGGGAATACAAGTGATTCGGTTGGCTGCATGAAAGACCTGAATCAAAAAAAGCAGGTCTTCGTATGTAATTTCTCTGTTATCTGAAAACCATATGTTGTGGTTTTCCAAGATTTCTCTTTTGTAGAGGATGTGCCACATATACCCCCAATGGGTAAAAGGTCTCCACTCCTGCTCCTTTTTCCAGTCACCGATGAGGTGGGAGAAGATTTCTTGTTTCAATTGTTCTTGGTTAGGACAGTCAGGGTAATATGGATGAGGAATGATCCGATCCGGATAAATGCTGTCGAAATTGGAGATGGCAATATCGGCCTGATCTTCCCTGGCCTTTTGGTATAATTTTTCGTACATATCCAATTCCCTCCAGTCATCGTGGTCCGAAAAACCGATGTATTCTCCCCGGGCGATTTTAAGTCCTTCATTGCGGCTTAAACCGATATTCAGATTTTGTTCGTTGACTATCAGTCGGATGCGTGGATCTTTTTCGGCATACTCCCGGGCGATCCGGTCGCTACCGTCGGTGGGACAGTCTAGAACCAAAATGATTTCGATATCCTTTAATGTTTGATTAACAAGTGTATCCAGGCATTTTTCCAGGAATTTGCCGGCATTATAAATGGGGACGATGATACTTACTTTGGGTGTCATATACCTGTTTATATAGATTTTGACAAAGGTACGGATAATATTGTGAGTTTAAATACAACAAAGGCATTTGCATTTGAGAGAAAGTTCGGTTATTTTCGCCTATTTTAAAATTATATTTATATGAAAATAATTTACAATATTCCAAATATAATTCGAATGGCCGGTATGGAGCGTATACTGGCAATTAAAGCAAATTATTTGGCCGGATTGACCGGAATGGAAGTTGTGATTATAACCTATGAACAAAAAAATCTACCCTTGGCTTTTGATTTTTCGGATAAAATCCGGTTTTATGATTTGGATATCGATTATGCAGCATGTAGGGGAAAAAATATTTTTTGGAATAAGATACGCAGAATAATTTATACGAAACGCCATCAAAGGCGGTTAGAGGAAATATTATTGAAAGAAAAGCCTGATATTACGATTTCCATGATGACCGGACGAGAGCGGGAATGGTTGTATCGATTGAAAGATGGAAGTAAAAAAATACTGGAATGTCATTTTTCTTATTTTAGTTATCAAAATGTCAAAGGAATAATTAACCGATATAAGATTAAAAGATTTTTAAACAAGATAAAATACTATGATCGTCTGGTGGTTTTGACGGAAGAAGACCGAAAAGATTGGGGAAGAAAGGATAATATCGTGGTTATACCGAATGCATTGACTTTTTATCCTAAGGAATCTGCCGATTTGTCTATTCCCAGAGTTATTGCAGTGGGACGTCTGTCAGCACAAAAAGGATTTGATCGTTTAATCGCTGTTTGGGCTGAAATAGAACCTTATTTTCCGGATTGGAAATTAACTATTATCGGCTCCGGGGAATTACAAGATACTTTGGAACGGCAAATCGGGTTATTGAAGTTAAAATCGGTAGAAATATGTCCACCACGGGCAGAAATCATTCGGGAATATTTAGGTAGTTCGGTTTATGTGTTGACATCCCGGCATGAAGGTTTTCCTATGGTATTACATGAAGCGATGGCATGTGGATTACCTGTAGTGGCTTATACCTGTAAATGCGGTCCCCGGGATATTATTCAGGACCGGCAGGATGGTTTCTTGATAGAGGAAGGCGATGAGAACGAATTTGTAAAGCGATTGAGCCAGTTAATGGCAGATTCTTCACTGAGGCAGAAAGTGGGAAATGAAGCCCGCCGGAATATTATTCGTTTTGCTTTGCCATCGGTTATGAAGAAATGGGAAAATTTATTTATAACTTTAGCCTCTCAAGATGAGTGATATGATTTCAATTATTATACCTGCATATAATGCTGCTGATTATCTGGCGCAGACAATCGAAAGTGTTTTGAATCAAACCTATTCTGATTTTGAATTGATCTTGATCGATGACGGAAGTACGGATCGTACACGTGAGATTATTAAAGATTACCAATGCAAAGATGCGCGAATAAAGTATTTTTATAAAGAGAATGGAGGAGTATCTTCGGCCCGGAATCTAGGACTTCAAAAGGCTACCGGTGATTTCGTGTCTTTTTTGGATAGTGACGATCTTTGGGATAGACGTTTTCTCGAGTCGATGTATCATAAATTAGTGGCTGGAGGGGAATTAGCCTGTTTTTGTGGTTATATTGAAAAAAGAGGGGATACCATCACGAGGTATCCCGGCCATTTTGGAGCGGTAGACGTATTGAAGGAGAAGTTGAGGGTCGGTTCGTTTCGGGTTTCTACAGACTGTTGGCTCATCGATCGTAAATTTCTTTCCGCTGAGCATATTACTTTTACAGAAGGATGTCACTACATGGAAGATTTAGAGTTCTTTGTCAAATTATTATTTAGAGCTACTAATCAACGGATTACTTATGTTCCGGAATATTTGTCTTATTATGTTTTGAGAAAAAACTCTTTATCTTATCAAGACCTGATGGTTTTGCCTTTATCTGTTATGAATCAGATTCTCGATGTATTGAAACGAATATATAATTGGATAGAGATTCAGCATGCTGAGTCGGAGTATTACCTGGAGTGTTTGAAAATATCAATAAGAGAACGGTATATTAAATTCTTATGGGATGTATTGTTGCTTGGGAATGCTGAGGATTTCAAAACGTTGTTAAGCTGGTATTATAGAGATAAGGAAAAGTATATCTCCATGAAATTATCCTTACCTTTTAAATATAAAATATGGTCATGGGCTGTCTTTCCGGTCTGTTGCCGTTATGTAGCCCTCTTCGTTCTACGTCCATATATACAATACAAAAGAAAGGTTAAGATGCAAAAGTTAAAAGCCTGAATAGCCTGTTAATCATTCAATATCTGACTGATAAATCGGGGATAATTTTTTCCCGCGTTAAATTTTTCTTCCCATAACCGGCGAGGATGGAAACGGTCTTTATGTTCATATACCCGGACAATCTGGTCGGCCAATTCCTGAGCGGAAAAGTGAGGATCAAGTAATACTCCTGATTCGGAAGTCACGATTTCGTTCGTTCCTCCTACATTAGTCGCTATAACAGGGATATTGAATGAAATGGCTTCCATAATACTGACGGGAAGACCTTCACTGGCACTGACATTGACAAATATATCTACTGGATGGTGAAGATAATGTCCGATCACTTCCCGATTTGTAATAGCTCCTGTCAGGTGTACGGTCAGATTGGCTGGTAGTTGTTGGAGCTGTTGTTGTAAAGCATTGAATCCTTTTCCTCCTCCGATGTGTGTCCATTGAATAGGACGGTCAGGAATCAAAAGTAAGGATTTTAGGATCAAAGAAACCCGTTTTACCGGGACAACATTAGAACAACTGAGGATATGAATAACTCCATCCTCGTTTTTTATTTTGGAAATCCCATGGTCTTTAGTACCTAAATAACTGCAATAGGCACTGAATTTATATTGTCCAAAATTCTTTTTCGCATATTCCAAACCTTGTTTGGAGATGAAAACAGCCTTATTCAGGCTTTCGAATACTTCCTTTCTGAAAGGGATATATTGATGTGGACGTAAATCCGCATATAAATCAGTTCCGTGAAAACGGACTATTTTTTTGTCTTTATTGTGGATGAAAGGCAGGATGTAGGCCATACCGATGCCCCAATAAAAATAGACAGTACTTTCCGTGGACTGCCGGTTTAGCCGTTTGAAGTTTTTATCGGCAAGGATACACCGGCAGGTAATGGCGGTAGCGATATACTTTTTGAATTTATACAGAGAAGTATAGGCTTTTTCCGATATCAATTTTTTGAAAAAATAAAAGAGTGGACTGAAACAAAATAATCCTTTGAATACAAGTTCCCCCGAACTTCGGAATATCGGAGGGAAAACGATACAATTTGCAGGTAGAGAACGTTGCTCCTGGGTGGAACTGGTTTTGGGCAGAATGTAAATCCGGTCGAATTCCCGTGATAAATATTCGATTTCATTTTCTATAAAGCTTTCTCCTTTTCCGTATGGAAAACTTTCAGTGAAAAAAATGAGTTGTTTCATTCCGGGCATAGGGATTAGAATTTATAAAATCTGTTCCAGAATACCGGTGATATACCTGGCTGCCTTACCGTCTCCGTAAGGGTTTACGGCTTGGCTCATGCGGGTGTATTCCTCAGGATTGTCCAACAGAGAAGAGGCTAGCCGGATAATCTCTTCGGAACGGGTTCCTGTGAGTTTGGCTGTACCTGCTTCCAAGGCTTCAGGGCGTTCTGTCGTTTCACGCATAACGAGTACCGGTTTTCCTAAACCGGGAGCTTCTTCCTGTATACCTCCACTATCGGTCAATAAAAAATAAGCGATTCCCATCAGGAAGACAAAGGGCAGATATTCTAAAGGGGGAATCAGGTAAATATTGGGGGTGGAATGAGAATTACCCAGTATTTCAGTCACCGGCTGGCGTACATTCGGGTTCAAATGCACAGGGTAGACGAAATCTACTTCAGGATATTGGCTGGCCAGCTGTTTGATCGCTTGACAGATATGCATGAAACCCTCACCGAAGTTTTCACGTCTGTGCCCTGTAATGAGTACTAATCTTCTTTTTTGTTGTTTCCAGTTTTCTAATTTTTCTGATGGAATCTCCAGCTTGTTGAATTGTTCCCTTAAACTTTCTTGTGTGGTTTTGTCCTGTTCTATTTTTCGGTTAATCCACAATAGGGCATCGATAACCGTATTGCCGGTGACAAAGATGTGATCGGGCCGACAGTTTTCTGCCAATAGATTTGCCCGGGCTTTCTGTGTCGGGGCAAAATGCCAGTCGGCAATCCGGCCGGTGATCTGCCGGTTCATTTCTTCCGGCCAGGGATTATAAGGCTGATGTGTCCGAAGGCCCGCTTCGATGTGGCCGACAGGAATCTGTTGATAAAAAGCAGCCAGAGCGGCAGCCATAGAGGTTGTCGTATCTCCGTGTACTAATACCAGATCCGGCTTGGACTGCTGCAATATATCCCGTAAATTTATAAGAATTCTACTCGTAATATCATATAAATCCTGGCCCGGTTGCATGATATTCAAATCGTAATCAGGACATATATCGAAAAGTTTTAAAACCTGATCTAACATTTCCCGGTGTTGCCCTGTTACACAGATTTCGATTCCGAGCGAACGGCTTTGCCCGGTTTCTTTGATTAATGGCGCCATCTTTATCGCTTCAGGACGCGTTCCGAAAATGAATAAGATTTTTTTCATCCAATTTATTTTTTGAATATTCCACAGAAATCAAGGATAAGCTTACTGTTGTCATAAGGAAGTGTTTTAAACTCTTTATGAGCAACCAGAAAAGCGATAATATCGGCCTGTCGGTAAGCGTATCCGGTTTCCGACAATTGAAATTGTGGGTGTTGCGAAATATTAGGTTCGACAATCAGACAGGCTTCGGGAAATTCAGACACTATTTTTTCTGCGATATATTTTGCCGGACTTTCCCGTAAATCATCGATATCTGCCTTGAAAGCAAGTCCCATCAAAGCTACTTTCGGCTTTCTTTTATTTTCAAGCTGGTAAGTAAGAATCGTATTTTTAATTTTTTCTGCACACCAGAATGCTTTGTAATTATTAATTTCCCGGGCTTTTCCGATCAATTGCGACTCTAAAGGAAAATCGGAGGTGATGAAATAAGGATCGACTGCAATACAGTGACCACCTACTCCGGCGCCGGGTTGAAGAATATTGACACGAGGATGTTTGTTGGCCAGTTGGATCAATTCCCATACATTAATCCCTGCTTTGTCGCATATAATAGAGAGCTCGTTTGCAAAAGCAATCTGTACATCCCGGGAGGAATTTTCCACTAACTTACACATTTCTGCTGTAGGGGAATTAGTGGAATGTAAGGAGCCGCTGACAAAATGGGAATAGAACGCCATAGCCTCTCGGGTCGATTCCGGCGTATAACCACCGATGACCCGGTCATTGTGTTTGAGTTCGTACAGAGCATTACCGGGCAGAATGCGTTCCGGACAATAGGCGATAAAGATCTGATCTTCTAACTCCGGACGTTCACTGAAAATCAGTTGTGCCATTTTTTGAGTGGTACCGACGGGAGAGGTCGATTCGAGAATATATAGGTCTCCTTTCTTTAAGTAGGGGATAATCTGACGTGTTGCGGCAGTGACATAGGATATGTCAGGCTGATGATGTTCATTGAACGGGGTCGGAACTACGATCAGAAACACATCACTCGGACTGGGAGTGAGAGAAGCTTTTAAACGGCCGTTCCGGATATTTTTCTCTACAATTTCCTGTAAACCTGGCTCCTGATTGCTGATGTCACAGTTATTGATATTATTGACCACATTTTCATTGATATCGACTCCGGTCACTTGTAGGCCTGCATCGGCGACGAGTGCTGCTGTCGGGAGACCGATATATCCTAGACCCATAAACAATACTGACTTCTGCATAATTTCTATTTTTGTTCGATTACTCTATTGATGAAAAATATGTTCAGGATGGCTTATTTACTAACGTATTGAAAATATCACATAATTGTCCGGTTTCATTTTTTCGTTCGAATTGCTCGGTTTGAAAGCTCAAGCCAGGTAAAACACCTGAGGAAAGACGTGACAATAAAGTGAAAATTTCTTCTTCATTGTGGTGAGCGATACAAAACCCGGAATTCGTGGTTTTGATAATTTCACCGGCTTCTCCTGTGGGATCCCCTAAGCAAAGAATCGGTTTACGGGTTCCTAAATATTCAAAAATTTTACCGGGGACAATACCTTTGCCATTAGCGACCTGATTGATCACTAATAACAAAAGATCGGATTGTTGCAATTCTGCAATAGAAGCAATATGAGGCATATAAGGTTTGAGCATCACTTTGTTGCCCAGGTTCAGCCGCTGTATTTCCTGTTTCAATTCCGGGCATGTATTCCCGATAAATTGTAATTTTATATTGGAATGTTCTAAGCGGCTGAGAGCACGTAATAAAGCATGGGGTATTCTGTCCTCGGATAGTTCCCCCGTGTAAGTGATCAGGAAATCCTCTGTGTTCCTGGACTTTGGCTTTGGGAAATCACTCGGATCATAACCGTTATAGATGACTTCGATTTTCCGGTCGACATGTGTTTTGATACATGTCGCGTAGTCGTTGGCCGCAGCAACAAGTCGGTCGGCAGAACGGAAAACCGATTTTTCAAAATGACTGTCGATTTTTCTTGTCAACCAGGTACGTTTGTAAGATTGATAATGAACCAATTCAGACCAGGGATCCCTGAAATCTGCAACCCATTTAATCTTATTCTGTTTAGCTATTTTTTGTGCTATAAGCTGTAAACTGTGTGGAGGAGAAGAAGAATAAATCAAATCGATGTGCTCTTGTTCGATGATTTTTTTTGCTGCTTTAACTGCATAGGCATACCATCCGATCCGGGCATCGGGAATGAATAAATTCAGGCGTATCCATTTGGCTAAACGTTCGACGAAAGTTGTATCCTTTTGGCCGAAAACATTGGCATTATTATGTGTATTTCCTTTTTTACCGGTTAACATCCGGTAAAGTTGGAAGGGTTGGAAAGCTTTTGTTTTATATACCTGTATGTTATCCGGAATTTCTTGGATCAGTGAAGGATCGATAGCCGGATATTCCCCGTTTTCAACAGTTAATATAACAGGTTCCCAACCGAAAAACCTCATGTATTTTACGAATTTCAGAGTCCTCTGTATAGCCGGTCCTCCAGCTGGTGGCCAATAATAAGTAACAATTAAAACTTTTTTCAATTCAGACATTGGGTCGATTCTATATTGACGTAGCAAAGTTAAAATAATAATAATACATATCATATTTCTTTGTCTTTACAATCCTGATTTTCCAAATGAAAAAATATTCTTTACCTTTGGAAAAATTAGGAATTGGATTTATGCCTTATTTGTCATTGATCGTACCCGTATATAATCGTCCGCAAGAGGTTCAGGAATTGTTGGAAAGTCTGGCGGCTCAGGATAACCGTGATTTTGAAATCATTATTGTCGAAGATGGTTCGACAGTACGTTGTGACCGGATCGTGGAGCAGTATAAGTCTGCTATCGATATCAAGTATTTTTTTAAAGAAAATAGCGGACCTGGCCTGAGCCGGAATTATGGTGCCGAAAGAGCCGAAGGGAAATATGTGGTCTTTCTCGATTCGGATTGTATTATTCCCCGGCAATATACTCAGGTGGTACGGCAAGCTTGCCAGGAGGCCGGTGTAGATGCTTTCGGAGGGCCCGACCGGGCACACGATTCTTTTACGAATATACAGAAAGCCATTAATTATTCGATGACCTCCTTTTTTACTACGGGAGGTATACGGGGACAAAAACAGTCGATGGAAAAATTTCATCCCCGGAGTTTTAACATGGGTTTTTCCCAGGAGGTGCTGAAAGCTACCGGGGGATTCTCCGGTCTGCGTTTTGGGGAGGATATCGATATGAGTATCCGCATCATGGCTGCCGGATTTAAAACCTGTCTGTTGCCCGAGGCCTATGTTTTTCATAAACGCCGCACCTCTTTCCGAAAGTTTTTCAAGCAGGTGTATAATTCGGGTATGGCCCGGATCAATCTGTACCTTTTACACCCCCATTCTTTGAAATTGGTGCATTTCCTGCCGGCTTGTTTTGTTATCGGTTGTTTGTTGTGCTTGTTGGGAGGGATATTTTTTTCTTGGTATTGCCTGCTTCCTTTGCTCTTATTAATATTTGTCTTTTTTATCGATTCTTGGCGGTTGAATAAAAGGATAAAGGTCGCGTTTTTGTCGATTGTGGCTGCTTTTATTCAGTTATTTGCCTATGGAATAGGTTTCATTCATGCCGTTTTTGCAGCTTTGATATTGAAAAGACCGGTGAAAGGCATGTTCGTGCGGAATTTCTATAAATAAAAGAGTAAACTTTTAGTTACGTTCGTTTGGAACAAATGTTGCAGACATATCCGATGGCATCATAAAAGAATTGAAATCCATCATCTCTGTTTTACATGAAAATTCGGTTATTTTATGAAAGACTTTACTGCTTAATTACAAATTATCATGGAAAAGGAATATCGCCACAACAATAAAGTCGCAATCTATCGTTCTGCTGATGGAGAAACACAATTGAGCGTTGAGATAGACAAAGACACGGTATGGTTAAATGCCAACCAAATGGCAGAATTGTTTGGAAGGGATTCAAAAACCATCCGTAAACACATCAATAATGCAATTCGTGAAGAACTGGCAGGAGAAGTGGTTGTCGCAAAATTTGCGACAACCACTCAACATGGTGCAATGGAAGCTAAAAGTCAGACTCATGATGTGAATTTCTACAACCTGGATGTAATTATATCAGTCGGCTATCGCGTAAAGTCCAAAAATGGAGTCGATTTTCGCCGTTGGGCAAATAAGGTGTTAAAAGAATATTTGGTGAAAGGTTATGCCGTAAACAAATCCATATCAGAGCGACACTATACCGAATTAAAACAACTGGTTGCCGTATTAAGCAGAACAATTAGGGCACAAGAAACATTATCGTCAGAGGATGCTGTCAATCTGGTTGAAGTGATTTCTGATTATACATACGCCCTTGACACATTGGACAAATATGATTATCAAGAGTTATCTATAGAGCGAACCACAAATGAAGAAAAATTCCATGCTACTTACGAAGGAGCCATGCAAGCCATTAACGAACTGAAGAACAAGTTTGGCGGCAGCAAATGGTTTGCCAATGAAAAAGACGATTCCTTCAAAAGCAGTGTTGGGCAGATTTACCAGACCTTCGATGGTGTGGAACTCTATCCTTCCGTAGAGGAAAAAGCTGCTATGCTGTTATATCTTGTGGTGAAGAATCACTCCTTCAGTGATGGAAACAAGCGAATTGCAGCAATGCTCTTCCTTTGGTTTTTAGACAGAAACGGCATACTCTATTCACCTAATGGCGGAAAACGCATTGCTGACAACACACTTGTCGCATTAACTTTGATGATAGCAGAGAGCCGTACCGAGGAAAAAGATGTAATGGTGAAAGTGGTTGTAAACTTGATAAACAAAGATAATCAATAAATTAACGGCTATGCAGAATTTTGCAGCAATAGACTTTGAAACTGCCAACAACGAGCGTTCATCTGTTTGTTCGATAGGCATCGTGATAGTACGTGGTGAAGAGATTGTAGATACATTTTACTCTCTCATCAAGCCAGAACCAGAATACTATAATTATTGGTGCAGTCAGGTACATGGCTTGTGCAGCAATGATACAACTGATGCCCCAATATTTCCCGAAGTCTGGAAACAAATAGAGCCTCTGATTAAGGGACTGCCATTGGTAGCGCATAACAAGCCCTTTGATGAAAGTTGCCTAAAAGCAGTCTTTCGTGTCTATCAAATGGACTATCCCGATTATGAGTTCTATGATACGCTTTGTGCTTCTCGGCAAGCCTTCCCTGAGTTGGAGAACCATCAACTGCACACCGTAGCCGCTACCTGCGGCTATCAGTTGGAAAATCATCACCACGCATTGGCGGATGCAGAAGCCTGTGCTTGGATAGCAAGAGAAATATTATAAAAAAATAATATAAATATATGAGTAGTCAAACGGCGAGACAAAGGTAGAACTCATAACAAGCAGCAAGCATCTGCTCTCAATGAGTAGGGACAAGTGGAGCGACAAACAGAAGGAACGTGCCGCGTTGCTATTTGAACTGTGCCCTAAAATCAAGGAGGCCTATGACCTGACGGACTCACTGCGGTCCGTGTTCCGCTCTAAAGTGACGAAGGAGGTGGCCAGCGATAAACTTCACTGTTGGTACAAGAAGGTTGCAGAGTGCACTCTAAGAGAGCTTAAGTCTGCAAGAGATTTGATTATGTATAGAGAGGAGCACATCTTGAATTACTTCGACAATCGCTCTACTAATGCAGCGGCGGAATCACTCAATTCCAAACTCAAGCGTTTTAGAGCACAATTGCATGGAGTGTCGGACTATAAGTTCTTCATAAGGCTCTAAATACAATTCTCCGTTTTCCAAATTTACGGAAATGAATAAGGAAAAATATCGCTATTTGTATCGTTGCATCTGACAAAATGTTATATTTATTAAATTTTATACATTGTTTTTAATGTATTGTATGTTTGGGACTTGTGTATAAAATATCTGGTATTTGGTATTTCTGCTTCAAGGGAAGTCTAAAAATTTTCTTAAATAACTATTGTATTATAAAAAATATTCTTTAATATTGTACCGGAGCAATTCCTGAAAAAACGGAGCAAAAATATCTGACCAATAAAAACGTTCGTTTTTATTGGAAAAAAGAGTAAACTTTAATTCTATCTTTTCAACTCTCCGTTCTCCGTTTTCCGTTCTCCGCTTCTCCAAATTTATCGAACGTTTAAATTGGTTGACTTGGATTTTAGGAGGAAAAACAAGCAGATATAAGTAGTAGTTTGACGATTGTCTCTATTTGAAAAGATTGATTTTACTTCTGTCAGGGGAGGGGAATCGCAGTATTTTATTAAAACTTATATTTATGAGAAACAAACTTTATTTACTGCTTGTCTTGCTTGTCGGTATCGTACAGGTGGGAATGGCACAGGAGAAGACCATTACGGGTGTTGTCACCGATGCGGACGACGGTTCGCCGTTACCCGGGGTATCTGTCGTAATTAAGGGTACCCACCTGGGAACGGCTACGGATGCGATGGGAAAATATTCCATTCGGATAGATGGAAAGGCTGTTTTGGTGTTTACCTTTATCGGTATGCAGACACAGGAGATACCGGTAAACAACCGTTCTGTGGTCAATGTCAACATGCGTTTGGCATCGATCGGTATTGACGAAGTGGTTGTGACGGGTTACGGGACGACAACCAAAGGGTCGTTTACCGGTTCGGCTGCGGTTTTGGGAGCTGACAATATTTCAAAAAAAACCGATGCAAATCCTGTAAAGGCACTTGAGGGTGCCGTTTCCGGAGTCCAGCTCAATACGGCATCCGGACAGCCGGGTGCGCCATCGACCATTTTTATCCGCGGGCGCAATTCCTATAATTCCGGTACGCAACCTTTGTATGTGATTGATGGTATACCTATCGAGAGCAGTACTATGGGTATACGCTCGCGCGAAGGTGCGTCGGTGTCTCCGTTGGCTACACTGAATTCCGCAGACATCGTGAGTATAACCGTACTGAAGGATGCCACGGCGACTTCCATTTATGGAGCCAGGGCGGCAAACGGTGTGATTGTCATCACTACGAAGCAAGGTGTGCGCGGTAAATTGAAAGTCAATCTGACGGCTAAGTTCGGTTTGGAAATGATGCCCAATTATACAAGCCGCTACCGCCTGCTGAACCAGGAGCAATATGAAAATCTGATGGTAGACGGCTTGTTGGCTGCTTATCCGGACGATTATGAGAACAAAGATGCTGCTTTAGCTGATTTGTATGACACGTTCGGTTTGAAGCCGGGTGAGGGGGCCAATACGGACTGGATGGACGAGGTTACCCGCGTTGGCAAGATCCAGGACTATAATCTAGACATTTCTTCCGGTGGCGTTTCGGAAAACGCTGCGAAGTACTTCCTTTCGTTCAACTACTTTAAGAATGAGGCTATCATTATCGGCAAGGACCTGGAACGTTTTTCCGGACGTTTCAATCTTGAACAGGAGCCGGGCAAGGTGGTGAAGTACGGTTTGAACAGTTCGTTCTCTTATTCGATCATGAACATGGGCTCGGGCGGAGGTTATTTCAGCGATCCGATTACGTTGGCCTACGGTAAGATGAATCCGCTTATTGCTGTCAGGAACAAATTGGGGGAATGGAATTTTGAAAATACTCAATATAATCCTGTGGCCCAACGTAGTAAGGACGGTGACCGTAGCGAAGCGAAGACTTACCGCGCCATTCTTTCGCCTTATGTGACTATCCGCTTTTCTCCTGCCTGGTCGTTTACGTCACGGGGAGGCTTGGATTTATATTCGATAAAAGAATTCGGCTATTGGTCTTTCCTGCAGCCACAAGGCAAGGGTTTGCGGGGTAGGGGCGAACAGGGAACCACTACACGTACGCTGCTTAGCATCACAAATACCCTTAGCTGGGTCAAGGCGTTCGATGACCACCACGTGAATATGATGGTGGGGCAGGAAGCGCAGCATACCCGCGAAAATTCCTCCTATCTGGCAGGAAGCAATTATCCGGTGGAATATCTCAGCCAAATCGAGTTGGCGGCAAAGCCTACGAGTGCGTCCACTTCTTTGGATAATGTGGCTCTTGCGTCCTTCTTCTTTAACGGGCAGTATGATTATGCCAACAAATATTATTTGTCGGCAAGCGTCCGTACCGACGGATCCTCCCGTTTCGGTTCCAACAACCGCTGGGCGACTTTCTATTCCGTGGGTGCACGCTATCGCCTGACGGGAGAAAGTTTTATGCAGTTGGCAAGCAATTGGCTGGACGAACTGACGTTGCGGGTAAGCTACGGTACTTCCGGAAACCAGGATGTGGGCGGTTCGTGGTATGCGTCACGCGGGCTTTACGGATTCGGGTATAACTATAACAGCCAGCCGGGAAGCTACCGTCAACAAGCAGGCAATCCCGACCTGAAATGGGAGCAGACCGCCAAGTTCAATGTCGGTGTGGATCTCGCATTGTGGGAGCGTAGGGTGAATGTAGAGTTTGACTATTACCGTCACCTGACTAAAGATATGGTGTTCAATGTTCCTCTGTCGTTAACGAGCGGAATGTCGTCCATTCCCACCAATGTAGGGGAATTGGAGAACAAGGGTTTTGAATTTTCTGTTGGTGTCACGCCGGTGCGTACCGATAAGGTGGATTGGACATTGACTTTCGTGGGAAGCGCGAATAAGAATGAAATTAAGAAACTGAGTACCGACTTGCCGATCGAGTCGAGTATTACAATAGTGGAACCGGGACGTGACATTTATACCTGGAAGATGAAAGAATGGGCAGGGGTCGATCCTGATACGGGCAGTCCGATGTGGTGGATTGTGAACCGGGACAAAAACGGAAAGGAGATCTCTCGCGAGAAGACCACCAATTACAATAAGGCTACCAAGGAATATGTCGGTAAGGCGTCGCCAAAATTCCAGGGCGGTTTAACCTCTTCGTTGAATCTTTACGGTTTTGACTTTTCTTTCCAGTTGAATTATTCGCTTGGCAGCAAGATATTCGGTGACAACCTCCGTTATGATGAGCAGACCGGTGCGGCCGGAGTGCAGAACACGACGCGCTATGTGTATGAAAACCGTTGGCAGAAGCCCGGTGATGAGGCATTGGTGCCACGTTTCGTATTTGGTGACAAATCCGGTGCAAACTCCGCCTCTACCCGTTATCTGATGAAAGGCGATTATCTGAAAATCCGCAATATTACCCTCGGCTATACCTTGCCGAAGGATCTGGTGCAACGTATCCACCTGAACAATGTCCGTATCTATGTAAGTTCCGACAACTTGCATACGTTCGTGGCAAAGGATTTCCGCGGTTTTGATCCGTCCGGTATAGCACCCAACGGCGTTCAGTGGTGGAATTACCCTACGCCGCGCAATGTGATGTTTGGGCTGAATATTGGTTTTTAAAGTTAAACATTTAAATCGAATGTATTATGAAAAGAATATATAGTTTGATTGTGGCAGGGGGGCTGTTGGCGGCAGGTTGTGATTCGTATTTTAACGAGGACCTGTACCAGAATATCCCGCAAGAGAATGCCTATGCTACCGTTTCCGATGTGGAGAATGCCCTCAACGGAGTTTATTACGCTTTCGGCAGCTACCGCTTCATGGGCCGCAATGCGGTGGCGATTGGCGATATGTCTGCCGATATGGCGGTGGCAGATGCGAAATCAGGGCATTTCGTGACTCTCAACACTTACACGTTTTCCGAAACAGAAGGGGTTTTGGGGGATGTATGGCAATACGGCTACAAGGTGATAGATCTGGCTACCCGTAGCATCAACGGGACAGAAGCGTTGCTAGCTGCCGGCGGATTGGGAGAGGCGGACGTGGCGACTCTCAATAAGGCGATGGCGCAGTGTTATGCCTTGCGTGCATTTTCGGCTTTCCAACTGGTGAATATTTTTGGGCTTCCTTACGGAACGGACAATGATGAACATGGCGGTCTGGTTATCGTGGAGGAGAAGCCGATAGAGTTGCGTGCCAAGGTGTCGCGCAGTTCCGTGAAAGCCACGTACGAGTGGATTTTGCGTGATGTTGAAAAAGCGGTGAAGACGCCGAATGTGGTGGGCAGGGATGTGCAGAAATATTTTAATGGCGCAGCAGTCAAGGCATTAGAGGCAAGGGTGAACCTGTACATGGGCAAATACGGAAAAGCGAAAGAGGCTGCAGCCGAGGCGTTGAAGTTGCGGAATGCTGCTCCGGTGGAAGACGAGGCATACGTGGGCATGTGGAAGTCGACCGCTATATCGGGCGAGGATATTTTTACCATAGCCAAGAGTTCGGATGACAATCTTTCAGCAAACAGTCTGAACACGTTGTATGGAAGTTACGGTGGCGCATTGACGAAACGGGCTGTCGGTCTGTTTGCGAAAGGGGATATCCGTGCACAATTGGTCGGTGATGGAAAAAATCCGAGACGTCCTATGAAGTTTCCCGGTATTGCCGGAGCTGATGCGGTGAACAATATTCCGGTGTTCCGCGTATCGGAGATGTACCTTATCATGGCAGAAGCGGCAGCACAGTCGGGTGATGTATCCGGTGCCCGAAAGGAACTCTTGAATACGGCGAAACGCAATCCGGCAATCCGGACAGAGGATGACCTTCCCGGTACGAAGGAGGCGCTTCTTGCCTTTATCGCAGAGGAACGCCAACGGGAGTTGTTCGAGGAAGGACATCGTTGGTACGATGCCCGCCGCACAGGTGAGAAGATCGAAGTGGCAGACGGAAAATATAAGAATTTCAATGTCCGGAGTTTTGTATTTCCGATACCTGCCGGTGAGATCAATGCCGGTTTCGGTACGCAGCAGAATCCTAATTGGGTGAATGCCATGCCGAAATAACCGTTCCGGCAGGAATAACGGGCATTGTCCGGCAGACAGGCATTTTCCAACGCCTGTCTGCCGGATAACTTTTCGAGTCCTTTGTAAACTTTAATAGATTAATAAAAACATTTTCACCTACCTGCCTGATATTTTATCGATTGGTGTCTGATAAGGACGGAAGGATTGTCGGTGAAGTACGTGCCGCTATGGGGAGAAAGGGAGGAGGAGAAAAAAACAGGAAGAGTCGTATTCACTCCTCCTGTTTTTTTCATATTTATGCTTTCTATCAATAGAATTTGTATCTCTGGTCAACTATTTCGCCATTTTTCAAGATAGCTTGAATAGCCTGATAGTTCGCACGATACATATTACTTTGTTGTAAGGCTTGTTTGCTTTGAGCGACCATATCCGGTGTTACCTCTTCGGTTGTCCGGTTGTTGACCAGGATCAGATATACCCCCTGATTTCCTGCGATCGGTTCGGAAATCTTGCCTTGTTCGGTTATGCTGGAAGCAGCGATTACTTTAGGTTCGATTCCTGCTCCCGGAATTTGGAAAGAATTGAATGAAATTTCGTTGGCTTCTTTGACTTCCAAACCGGCTTTCCGGGCAATGGAAAGTAAACTTTCACTACCGCTCTTAGCCGATGCCAGTTCTTTTTTCAACAAATCGGCTTTCTTCTTCTGTATCAGGATCCGTTTGATATTACCGGCTACCTTGTTGAGCGGAGCGATACCTTCTTCGTCGATTTCTGTCAGTACGGCGATGGTGAATTTGTTCCCGTTTTCAAAGATGGTCGAACCATCGTTTGTTTTTAAAACTTCGTCCACCTCTTCGGCCATATAAGCCTGGCGGATCATTTCACGGGCACTCTCCATACCGGCGATTGTTTTATCGTTTTTGCCGATGGTAGCGATACGTTTGGTTAAACCGCTTTCTTCGACTTTTTTGTTAAAGTTGTCGAGATTGGATACTTCAATAGCAAAAGTGCGTGCATCGTTGTAAATCTGATTGGTGGTTTTAGCAGATGGAGAAACTTCTTTTTCAACCGTTGCAATCTGGATTTTTTTCACCGGTTTAGCCATGTCCGTTACCTGCAGCACATGTGCGCCATATTGTGTCAAGACTACCTTGATATCGTTTTTCTTGGCGAAGAAGGCAGAATCGCTGAAAGGCTGTACCATCGTTCTCGACGTAAACCAACCCAGATCGCCTCCGTTGACTGCTGAATTTTGGTCTACGGAATTGGTTTTAGCCAATTCTTCGAAATCAGCTCCTTTTCTTAACAGACCGGCTAAGCTGTCTGCTATATTTTTTGCTTGTGCATAATCCTGATTTTGAGGAGCGATCAGAATGTGGCGGGCTCTTACAGAATCGGGCAACATTTTGACAGAAGCTACTCTGGAGATTTTATAAGCGTTATTTTCCAGATAAGGACCGAATACGGCTTTCTCATTATTAAATAGGAATTGAGCCATACTATCGTTTGCTATTTCATCTTGTTTGAAATAGTTTCGGTCGGCTTTTTTATCGGAAGAGAGGTTTACAAACTCCAGTGGGTCTGCACTTTCTTCAAATTCTTTTACCAGGTCGTTCACCGCCCCTTCAGTTTCGGAGAAATCTTCTCCGGAAGGTTCGATATCGAAATTGACGTAAACAATTTTCCGCGATTCCGGTTGTTCGAAGCTCTTCTGATGTTTGTTGTAATATTCTTTGATCTCCCCGTTGCTTACGTTGATCGTAGAATCTTCAATTGTAGAATAGTTTTTGACGATATAACTGATGTCGGCTTTATCAGCACTGTTGGCTGCTGCTTCTTGTGCCTGGGCATCCGTAATATACAGCGCTTTGGCGACAATTGCATTGTATTTCGCCATTTTCCGGCTGTCGGAAACTTCTTTTTCCATGTTCAGCCAATACGCTTTCTGCGGAATATTATTGGGCGCGGAGATTACTTTTTTTACATAATCTCTGGCACCGGCATAATCGATTTCGCCGGTATTCGGATTTGTAAAAAGCTGGCGTAATGCCGGGCTCATATTTTCGCCGAGTAATGCATCGTACAATTCATCACCACTGACATCGATACCGATTTCATCATATTCTCTTTGCATCAATTGTTCCATGATCATTTGCTGCCAGGTGTTTTCCCGCAACATGGTCTGCTGTTCTTCATTCAGTGAAGATACATTGTTCATCGCTTTGATCATTTCTTCATTTTTACTGACGCGGTTTTGGAAATCTATGATAGATACTCCCTCTCCTGCGATCTCGCCAATCTGATTCCGTTGGCTATTGAAAATTCTTGAACCTGAATTTAATGCATCTCCTACAATGAATGCTATCAAGGCCAGACCGATCACAATACTAACAAGTAGTCCGCCGCGATTTCTGATTGTTTGTAATGTTGCCATTTATATTAAAAATTTAATGTTTTTTACGGTTTACATTATTTTTAGAGGCTACGAAGATAGATAAAAGTGCATTGTTGTGCAAATTTTCAGGCTCGCTTTTCCTCACTTTATTTCAGGTTTATTTCCTGACACACATCCTTTTAATAAAGGAAATGGTTTAATTTTTCTTTTTCGTGGTCGTTTGGGCTTTTCGGACAGGCGTTTTTTTGCTGCTTCCGCCTGTCTTTTTCTTGCTACTTTCTTTCTCGATCAATTCCATACATTTCTCTAATGTAAGCTCGTCTGCTTTACATGTTTTAGGGATTTTATAGTTCGCTTTGTTGTAAGAAATGTAAGGTCCGAAGCGGCCGTTCAGGATTTGCACTCCATTATCGAAAACTTTTATCAGTTTATTCCGGTCACTTTCTCTTTTTTCTTCAATACGTTGAATGGCTGTCTCGAGAGTGATGGTCCCCGGATCGTCTTCTCCTTTTTTCAAAGATACGAACACATTGTTGTGTTTGATATAAGGTCCGAACCGGCCGATCCCGATACTGACGTCTTTATCTTCGTACTGGCCGATTTTACGTGGAAATTTGAATAAACCCAAGGCCTCTTCCAGGGTGATGGTTTCCATGAGCTGTCCTTTTAAAAGGCCTGCATAACGTACATGCTCTCCTTCCCCGATTTGTGCCATCGGACCGAACCGGCCGATTCGTACACTCACTGTCTCGCCGCTTACCGGATCCGTACCTAGAATTCTTTGCCCGCTATTCCGTTCCGAATTTTTGAGGGTAGATTCGACAGTTTCATGGAAAGGATGATAGAATTCTCCGATCATCTTTTGCCATTCGACAGACCCTTCGGCAATATCGTCGAGAGCTTCTTCCGCTTCAGCGGTGAAGTTATAGTCCATGATATTGGTGAAATGCTCCGATAGAAAATCAGTAACTACCATACCCATATCGGAAGGGAAAAGTTTTTTCTTTTCTGCGCCGAATATCTTTTTGTTGGGTTTGATTTTAATATCGTTGCCCTTCAGTTCGATCTGTTCGATATTACGCTCGACGCCTTCCCGGGATTCTTTGATGATGTAGCCCCGGTTTTGTATGGTTGTGATCGTCGGGGCATAGGTAGAAGGACGTCCGATACCCAAAGCTTCCATTTTCTTTACCAGACTGGCTTCGGTGTATCTCGGCGGATGAAGGGTGTATTGTTCTATAGCTGTAATGAGCTGACGTTGTAACTGGTCTCCCGGAGCTAAAGCAGGTAATAGACCGGCCTGTTCATCATCGGTTTCTTCGTCATGTGATTCCATGTATACTTTCAGAAAACCGTCGAAAATAATCACTTCACCGGTTGCCGTAAAGGGGATGGAATGGTTGGATAAACCGATGATCATATTGGTCCTTTCCAGTTGGGCGTCCGCCATTTGCGAAGCCAGAGTCCTTTTATAAATCAGTTCATATAATTGTTGCTCGTTCCGGTCGCCTTCTATGGCTGTTTTGTTCATATAGGTAGGCCGGATAGCTTCGTGGGCTTCTTGTGCTCCTTTGGTCTTGGTCGCGAAATTCCGTGGTTTGGAATATTTTTCTCCCAATGTTTCGCAAATGACAGCTTTGGCTGTCCGGATGGCCAGATCGGAGAGATTGACCGAGTCGGTACGCATATAGGTAATAAGCCCGTGTTCATAAAGCTTTTGTGCTACCGACATGGTCTGGGATACCGAAAAACCCAGTTTTCTGGAAGCTTCCTGTTGTAATGTGGAAGTGGTGAACGGGGGAGCAGGCTTGCGGGTCGTCGGCTTGGTCTCTACACTATCCACATGGAAAATAGCTGTTTTACAGGCTTCCAGATAAGTAAGTGTCGTTTCTTTATCGGTAAAACGGGTCTGTACTTCGGCTTTTAATTGAGCATGTTGCTGGGTTTCGAAAGTTCCGCAAACCCGGTAATATTGTTGTTCTTTGAAAGCATTGATTTCGCGTTCGCGTTCAACGATCAGTTTTACGGCAACGGATTGCACCCGGCCGGCAGAAAGTGAAGGCTTTACCTTTTTCCATAACACCGGCGACATTTCGAATCCGACCAAACGGTCCAATACCCGCCGGGCCTGTTGGGCATCCACCAGATTTTTGTCAATGTTTCTTGGGTTTTGAATCGCATGGAGAATCGCATCTTTGGTAATCTCATGAAATACTATTCGCTTGGTGTTCTCCGGTTTTAATTTCAACACCTCGAATAAATGCCATGCAATGGCTTCTCCTTCACGGTCCTCATCGGAAGCCAGCCATACGGTCTTCGCTTCCTTGGCCAGTGTTTTCAGCTCTTTGACGATTGTTTTCTTGTCGGAAGATATTTCATATTTAGGCTGAAAATTATGTTCGATGTCTACTCCTAAATCTTTTTTTTCCAAATCGCGGATGTGTCCGAAACTCGACTTCACGGTATAACCATTCCCTAAAAATTTCTCGATGGTCTTGGCTTTTGCCGGAGACTCCACTATCACTAAATTCTCAATCATATACTTTCAAAATAGCAGGTACATTACATACCGAAATTAACCTTTGGAAATCGGCTACAAACCTACGAAAAAAAATTAAAATCACAGCATCTTTCATTTTATCGTAATAGAATATATTTAGGCGTGTTATTAACGGCTGCCGGAACAGCCGATAGGGACGAAGTCCAAAAAATATTTTGATATTTAGTTAGTTAAATTATTTTATTAACCATATTTTTGTCACAAAAAAAATTAAATGAGTATAAAATTGTTTTTGATTTGTGTGTGGAGCGTGGGAGTTTTCTCTGTTCGGGCAGCCGTTCCGGTGGAGGGTATTATTTATTTCAAGGAGGGAAAAAGTGTCGGATTTTCGGGTGATCATCGTGTGTGTATTCCCAAAAAAGGCAAAGATGTTAAAGCATTCCGGGGCATTTTCACCAGGGACAAACAGAAAGAGGTTTATCCGGCGGAGGAAATCGATTCAATTGTCTGTTGGCATCCCCGGACACCGGAATTCCGGCGGAAATTCATACTGGCAGAGGGTATCGGTTGGTGTTGGCAGTATTTTGCTACGCCGCATATCGAGGCTTACGTTTACTCCGGACGGGGCTATGGTATCGCTTCTAACGGAGGAATCCAGGTTTGGCAACGGAGAGGGGTCTTCAGTCGTTCGCGGGTGATTTATTATCTGCGGAAATCGGGTGACACCCTCTATTATTCTCCTGGAAAAATGAAGCCGCGGACGGGAAACGCTTTTCGGGAACGGCTTTGCCGTTACGTGGCTGACGATGCGGAATTGTGCAGACGCATCCGTAGTTTGGATACGTGGCGTGATAAAACCGTGTTGATGTTACAGGAATATCATATCGGACATTAACCTTTAAACATACAATTATGAAAAATCTTTTTTTAGTAGTACTGGCCTTGTGTGTGTACATACCGCAGGCGAATGCGCAGAAAGTAAAAGACCAGGAGTTTCGCCGTGTGGTGGTGACCTTGACATCCGGTGAAAAAGTGGAAGGATATGTGAAGAGGGGCTGGCATGCCGAAGCCTCCGCTTTCAAAAAGAGCAATTATTCCTTCAAAATGACTGCGACACCGGATGATAAGGAAGTATTGAAATATACGGCGGATGAAGTCGTATGTATCGATTATACGGAAAAGACAGAGAATAATCCTGACGGTATCCGCTGGGAATCGCGTGAGTTGGCGTCACCTTCCATTGCCGATCGTTACCGTACGATACGCCGCCTTGTATGTCTGGAAAATACGGGAGAGCACGCTTCTGTGTACTGGTGGAAAGACTGGGATGTCACAACCAATCAGCAGGGAATGAAACGACGCTTAGTTACCTATCATGGAATTCGTTTCCACGATGAAGGCAAGGAGGGAGAAATTGTCTATATTCCAATGTTGGTGAATAGTGTCCTGCTGAAAGACAAGAAACCCGGTTTGAAGGAATTCAGTAAAAACTGGTTTAAGGGCAAAGAGGGTAAAGCACGTAAAAAAGAGGCCGATGCGGACGGTGACGGCACGTGGATGCTGGATATGTATGAGGCTTATTTGGCGCAGCAGGCCAAGTGAGGGATAGCTATCAATAGAATTTTTATAATCTTACA
This sequence comes from Odoribacter sp., assembly GCF_985060555.1. Taxonomy (NCBI): domain Bacteria; kingdom Pseudomonadati; phylum Bacteroidota; class Bacteroidia; order Bacteroidales; family Odoribacteraceae; genus Odoribacter; species Odoribacter sp. Next base: position 57,225 of record NZ_CFKYFN010000094.1, read on the forward strand.
CACTTTTTACTAATATAGTACCATTATTTTTGTTGCTGGAGGACTGCCAGAGAAAAAGCCTTGCGACGGATGATGGCGTATGCCGTACAGACAGAGATGCCGGTAATCACCCAGGAAATAGGATAGACAGCCAGTAAGGTTTCATAACTTTTCGACAGGGGGACAACTGTGAAAATCCATACCAAGCGCAACAGGCAGGTGCCGAATATGGTCAGTACGGTTGGGGTCATGGAATAACCTATGCCTCGCAGGGCGGCACCGCTGATTTCATAACTGCTTGCTATGAATTGGAAAAGTAACACATATTCCATGCGGATGGCGGCATACCGGATGATTTCGGGTTCAGTGGTAAAAAAACGGATGAAAAATTCTTTTTGCCATACAATCAGGAGATTTAATGCGGCACATCCCAAAAGTCCGAGCAGCATGCTTTGCCGGAAGATTGTTTTGCAACGTTCAATTTGCCCGGCTCCGTAATTTTGACTGGTGAAAGCTACGGTTGCTTGGGCAAAAGCACTCACTACGAAGTAACAGTAATATTCGTAATTGAGGGCTGCTGAAGAGCCTGCTACGGCTGCCGAACCGAACGAGTTTATGGTGGCCAGTACAAAGACGTTGGAAATGGAAAATACCATTCCCTGTATGCCGGCAGGAACTCCGATTTGTAATATTTTCTTCAATTCCGCCTTGGATATGGACAATTGCTTCAGTTCCAAGCGGAATACGCCCTTTTCATGGGTCAGGAAAAAAACGATGATACCGGCATTGACGATGTTGGAAATCACGGTCGCGACGGCGACACCTGCCACACTCATTTCGAATTCGATGACCAAAAGGAGATTCAGTCCCACATTAATGGCTCCGGCCACCACCAAACTGTAAAACGGCCGTTTGGTATCGCCGAGGCTCCGGAGAATCGCCGCCCCGAAATTGTATATCATCATGAAAGGCATTCCCAAGGAATAGATGCGAAGATAAAGTACGGCAAGGTCGATGACGTCTTCCGGTGTGTCTAACGCTTCCAAAATGGGTTTGGCTATCAGCAGACCGGTAATGAGCAGGAAAATGCCGCTTGTTACGGCAATGATAGCCGTTGTGGAGATAGCATTTTTAATGCCTTTCTCATCTTGCCGTCCGATATAATGGGCGATGACTACATTAGCGCCTATCGATATGCCGATAAAAAGATTGATAATCAAACTGATGACCAATCCATTGCTACCGACGGCCGCCAAAGCCTGACTGCTGGCAAATTGTCCGACAACAGCAACATCTACTGAATTGAACGATTGTTGCAGGATACCGCTGGCGATCAGAGGCAAGGCAAATAGCAGTAATTTGCGGAAGATTCCGCCGTGAAGCATATCTATACGGACAGTACTATTCGTTTTTTCTTGTCCCATAGCGGTGTCATTTTTCGATTTTTGCTATTCTGTTTTCTGGCAAAACATTATAAAGTTCGCCGGCATGACAGTACGGCAAGTCAAAGATTCAGTGTGCTTTGAAAAATGATTTAAAATAAATTATTTTTTCGTAGCGAAAAATTTCCGGTAAAAAAGGATTAACATCAACACACCGATCGTGATATATGAATCGGCCAGGTTGAATACCGGACGGAAGAAAAGAAAATCTTCACCGCCCCAAACGGGTACCCAACCGGGGATCGTACCTTCTATTAAAGGAAAATATAACATATCGACAACCCGTCCGTGCAGGAAAGAAGAGTAACCACCGCCTTCAGGGAATAGGCTGGCAATCTGATAGTGACTGTCGTTAAAGATCATACCGTAGAAAAGACTGTCAAAAATATTTCCGATAGCCCCGCAAAAAATCAAGGCAAAAGAAAACAGTACGCCTAAAGGGGCTTTTTCACGGATAAGTTTTAAGATATACCAACCGATACCGGCAACAGCCACAAGGCGGAATAAACTCAACACAGCCTTTCCGAATTTCCCATCTCCCAGTTCCATTCCGAAAGCCATCCCGTTATTTTCAATAAAAAGAATTTTGAACCAGTTTCCGAAGACACTGAATTCTTCCCCAATTATCATATGGGTTTTGATCCAGATTTTTACAGCTTGATCCAGAACAAGTAAGACTATAATGAAAATCACCAGTTTATTCCGCACACTCATAATGAAAACCAGGAGTTTAGAATTAAGAACTAAGAGTTTAAAATTGCAAATCCGAAACGGTAAATAAAAGAGAAAAAATAATCAGATTCTTTTCAAAGACTGACTGGAACAAAGCTGATTGGCATAACCGGAACACCCTGATTCATATTTATTGATCAGAACCGGAAGTCGTTTGCCAATCAGAGTGTTCGAAGGGCCCGCTGATCAGACCTGAAAATCCGCTGACCGGACTGGATCAGTTCTCTTTCCCTTCTTTGGCCTCGATGCTTAACGTGGCATGAGGAACAGCACGTAATCTTTCTTTCGAAATCAGCTTACCTGTTACCCGGCAAATACCATACGTTTTATTTTCGATCCGAATTAAGGCTGCTTCCAAATGGGCGATAAACTTAGCCTGTCTCTGAGCTAAACGGCCGGCCTCTTCTTTAGAAAGAACAGAGGCTCCTTCTTCCAGTACCTTGAATGTAGGACAAGTGTCCGCAATGTCGTTCCCGTCACTTCCCGAGATGACACCTTTCAGCAAGTCATAATCTTTTCTTGCTTTATCGAGTTTCTCCAGAATTAATTCCTTAAATTCCTGCAACTCTTCATCCGAATATCTCGTCTTCTCTGCCATAGCTTATAAGTTTTTGTCTAAATTAATAAAAAACATCAACATTTGAAAATTTTACAGATGTTTCTTCATACGAAATACCGGCGGGATTGTTCGCCGGTTTCGGCATTCAGTTTATTCTTTCAATTTTGATAAAGGTGTGAATGTCGTCGATCTCGATATCCCTGGCTTTATCATCCTTCTCGTCCGTTAGTTCGATATACTCGGCTAATACCTGACTGGCAATGTATTGCGAGAAATTTTCGACAGCTTCGTTTATCTCTTTGTGCCGGCCGATAGCTAACGTGATTTTATCCGTAACATCAAAATTACTTTCTTTCCGAAGATTCTGAATCCGGTTGATCAATTCCCGGGCAATTCCTTCTTCTTTCAATTCTTTGGTTACGTTGATATCTAAAGCTACCGTCAGGCGTCCTTCGTTGGCGACTAACCAACCCGGGATATCTTCCGACAATATTTCGACATCTTCCAGGCTCAAATCGATCGATTCGGTACCGATATTCAGTTGATAGCGGCCATTTTTCTCGAACTCGAAAATATCACTTTGTTCCATTGCGGCGATCAAAGTGGAAATTTGCTTCATATATTTACCGTATTTCGGTCCCAAAGTCTTGAAATTCGGTTTGATTTTCTTGACTAAAACACCTGTCGTATCGGTGATGTATTCGATTTCCTTAACATTGACTTCCGAGAGGATAATATTTTTCACAGCGTCCAGTTGCCGGATCATATGATCGTTCAGAATCGGTATGATGAGTTTGCTTAGCGGTTGGCGCACGCGAAGTTGAACTTTTCTCCTCAAGCCCAGTACCATAGAAGAGATTTGTTGGGCAAGTTCCATTCTCTCTTCGAGTTCATTATCGATCAATTTTTCGTCGGCTTTCGGGAAATCGGCTAAATGTACGCTTCCGCTGTGCCGTCCGGTCACTTTATTCAGGTCACCGAATAGTTTTTCCATATAGAACGGAGCGATCGGAGCCGAAAGAATAGCGATCGTTTCCAGACAAGTATATAACGTCTGATAAGCGGAAATCTTATCCTGGGAGTATTCACCTCCCCAATATCTTTTCCGGGATAAACGTACATACCAGTTGGACAGATTTTCGATAACGAAATCCTGAATAGCCCGGCCTGCCCTGGTCGGTTCGTATTTTTCGTAAGCTTCGGTCACTTCCTTGATCAGAGAATTCAGTAAAGACAGAATCCAACGATCGATCTCGGGACGTTCTTCAATAGCGACTTCTGCCTCTGCATAGCGGAAATGGTCTACATTGGCATACAAAGCGAAGAAACCGTAGGTATTGTAGAGGGTTCCGAAAAATTTACGTTTCACCTCGTCGATACCTGCCATGTCGAACTTCAGGTTATCCCAGGGCTGCGAGTTAGTAATCATATACCAACGCAATGGGTCCGATCCATAAGTGGCTATCGTAGAAAAAGGATCTACTGCATTCCCGAGCCGTTTGGACATTTTATTGCCCTTGGCATCTAATACCAGCCCGTTGGAAATGATGTTCTTGAAGGCAACCGAGTCGAAAGCCATTGTCGCGATGGCATGCAGGGTGAAAAACCAGCCCCGGGTCTGATCGACACCTTCGGCGATAAAGTCTGCCGGAAAGCGCAGTTTCTGATCGATATCTTCGCGATGTTCGAATGGATAATGAAGCTGAGCATAGGGCATAGCGCCTGAGTCGAACCACACGTCGATCAGATCTTTTTCCCGGTACATTTTTTGTCCGCTGTCTGACACCAAAATGATGTCGTCGACATAAGGACGATGCAAATCTATTTTATCGTAATTCTCTTTAGAATAATCACCGGCAATAAATCCCTGATAAGGATTTTCCTGCATAAAGCCGGCCTGGATCGATTTTTCGATCTCTTCGACTAGTTCTGCTACCGAACCGATACATTTTTTTTCTGTGCCGTCTTCACTTACCCAGATGGGGAGCGGAGTGCCCCAGTAACGTGAACGCGAAAGGTTCCAGTCAACCAGATTTTCCAGCCACTTCCCAAACCGTCCTTCGCCCGTACTGGCCGGTTTCCAGTTGATAGTCTTGTTGAGCTCGATCATCCGTTCACGTACAGCGGTAGTTTTGATAAACCACGAATCCAAAGGATAGTACAATACCGGTTTATCGGTACGCCAGCAATGCGGATAATTGTGTTCGTGTTTCTCGACCTTGAATGCTTTATTTTCTTTTTTCAGCATGACGGACAGGTCGATGTCGAGGGTGGCATCTTCTTCAGTCAGTTGAGGGTCATAAGCGTTTTTGACAAACCGGCCGGCATATTCACTGTAAAGTTCGGTATTGACATGGCTCTTTACAAATTCGGGATCGATTTCTTCCAAAACGAAAAGACGTCCGCGTTTATCGACCATCGGTTGTTTATTACCGTCTTTGTCGACCAATAACATCGGAGCGATTCCGGCTTGTTTGGCAACCCGGTCGTCGTCGGCACCGAAAGTCGGAGCGATATGTACGATGCCGGTTCCGTCTTCTGTACTCACATAATCCCCGAGGATTACCCGGAACGCATCTCCTTCGGGACGCATCCAGGGCATCAGCTGTTCATAACGGATACCTTCGAGTTCCGGACCTTTGAATTCCCCGACTTTCCGATAGGGAATCAATTTGTCTCCTGCCTGATAATCTTCCAGGGCCAAACTTTCGGCTTTGGGATTGAAATAGGCACTGAACCGGTCTTTGGCCAAAATGACGGTCACCGGAAGATAGGTATAAGGATTATAAGTCTTTACGACATAATAAGTGATATTGGGTCCTACAGCCAGGGCGGTATTGGAAGGCAAAGTCCAGGGTGTAGTTGTCCACGCCAGAATATATACCGGTTCGCTGTCAGCAAACAGCTTTTCGGATTTTTCGTCCCGGATTACCTTGAATTGGGCGACACAAGTCGTATCCTTTACATCCCGGTAACATCCCGGTTGGTTCAGTTCGTGTGTACTCAGACCGGTACCCGCAGCCGGAGAATAAGGCTGTATGGTATAACCTTTATAAAGAAATCCTTTTTCATACAATTTCTTCAATAGATACCATAACGTTTCGATATATCGGTTGTCATAAGTGATATAGGGATTTTTCATGTCTACCCAATATCCCATTTGCTTTGTCAGATCTTCCCATTCTTTAGTGAATTTCATGACATCTGCACGACATTCTTTGTTATATTCCACGACGCTGATCGTTTTACCGATAGCCTCTTTGGTGATTCCTAATTTTTTTTCTACACCGAGTTCTACAGGGAGACCATGCGTATCCCAGCCTGCTTTACGTTCTACTAAAAATCCTTGCAGAGTTTTATAACGGCAAATGACATCCTTAATGGTTCTGGCCATCACATGATGGATTCCGGGCATGCCGTTCGCTGAAGGAGGACCTTCATAGAAAACGAATGAAGGGTGACCTTCCCGTGTCTTCAAACTCATTTCGAAAGTCTTGTTTTCTTCCCAGGTTTTTAATATCTCTTTGTTTACCTCAGAAAGATCCAGGCCTTTGTATTCAGGAAATTTCTCGTTCATTATAGGTGATTTTTATATTTGCAATAGTAAATGACACACCTTGTTGTGCACTTTTATAAAAACAAAGTGCAAATATATCATTTTTGAATGGAAATTGATACAGTTCTCTTTTATAATCAGATAAAATTATTGTGCATTTGTCTCAGGCTTAGTCCAGTCGGGATGAAATTCGAAAATGAGGGTCGGGGGTTCCTGTTGGGCTCCCCGGCTTTCAAACTTACCGACGAATTTGAATTTTTCCGGATAATGTGTCGAGATCAGCGGATACAACGTATAGTAGGCATGCCGAAACCAATGGTCGATGATGACATGGGTGGCTTTTTGACCGATCAGCTGTTGCAGGATATCTTCCGGTTTTCCGTATTGGGAAAAACTACCGCATTTTTTCCCTCCCGAGTACATAAAGAATATTTCCGGTTTCCGGCAAATCACCCGTGCGCTATCGGGAAGATTTTTCCCGCACCATTGCATGGCAGCCGTAAATTCTGCAAAAGCATTTCCGGCAATTTCAGGACTCCAGGTTTTGTATTTCGCCAGCTGCTTTTTTTCGACCAAAGCCTGGGAATAGGCAGGAAACATGAAAATCAGGGCAAAGATAATCATGCAGGCAGCCGGTAAGAATACCGGAATATTTTTTCTCCGGCGTTTACCCGGATAAAGAATCACCGCATTTATACCGTAGAAAAACAGGAAGATGAAAAAAGGAATAGCGGCGATGAAATAGCGAAGACCGCCGTATTGTTCCGGCCACACGAGCAGGACTGCCATGGTTGCACCCAAATAGAGAAACAGGAGCAATCCGCCTTTGGGCAATTTGATGAGACCGAAAATGATCAGAAATGCGATCAGCATCCCCCGGAAAATTTCTCCCCCGGAAGATTTGGCATTCAGATTATAGGGGGTATTCAAAATGGCGTTGGGCAGCCATTTGTTCAGATAGGATCCGAAATTATCGGTAATCCGGTTTTTCCAGTCGTCCCAATTGGCCATCGTTTGTCCATTCGGTTTTTTCATAAAGTCACTGATGTAATCGTTGCTTGTTTTGCCGACGTTTTTGTTCCGTATGTCCCAGGCCGTTTTCGTACCCCAGAACGAACCGGCGAGTAATACGAACAATAATCCGTATCTCAGTAGCTGTTGGAAAGAAGTTTTCCGGGACGGGGATTCTTCCAGGGCTTTTCTATTTTTGTACAGGGCATAACACGGTTTGAGAAAGAGTATACCGCTATAAATGATAATTGCCAGAATGAGCGAAGTGCCCATAGTCCGGACAAAATAGATATAGTTGACCAGGAACAGAAGAAGAACGAGTAAGATCGTATCCCGTACCCCTTTTTTGGTAAAAAGTTGTTCCGGTTTTATGCTTAGCATCAGGAAGATTGCTGCCACGCTACAAAACAGGAAAAGCATTTCACTCATCATGATCGTGGCATACCGCAATATCTCTGCATGAATAGAACAAAATACACAAGTCAGGAAAGCAACGATGATACTTCCCGATATTTTTTTCAATAAAAAGAAAAGCAGCAAGATAGCGGCATAGAGCAAGATTCCGTTTGCTATCTTTACGGCATTGATATTATCCGGAAAGAATTTCATCACTCCGGCGACAAAAACCGGATATCCCGGTGGGAAATGAGTATGTGGAGTTTCGGAAAAAGAAATGGTATTGGTAAATCCTTTGCCTTCTGCCAGCGCTTTTCCCAAAGCATAATAATGGATATTATCTCCGTTCATATCCAGTTTTACATCGTAAATCTTAGTGTAGGTACTCACAAAACAGATCGTAACGATGAGTAATAAGACATATAAAAAGGAACGGCTCTCTAGTAACGTCTGAATTGAATAATTTGTTTTTTTCTCCATCCTGTTAGTTTTTAAAACGATATTTTAACAGAGTCCAGATGGCTTCCAGGCCATCTTTCCAATTTATTTTTTTCCCTTCGGCGATGCTACGTGGGTAGTAATTGATCGGTATTTCGTGGATTTTGATTCCTTTCTTACAAACTTTTGCCGTTACTTCCGGACAAAATTCAAAGCCCTGGCATTTTAATGGAATGGATTTTAAAAATTGTGCATCGAAGAATTTATAACAGGTCGGTTCGTCTGTCAGATGTTGGCCGTATAAGAGATTCGTGACAAAAGTGACTAATCTCCCGCCTAAATAAAAACGCAGGTAAGAATGTTTGTTCGAAGGTTTCAGGAAACGGGAACCATAGACTACTTTGGCATTGTTTTCGATCACCCACTGTAATAAAGGATTATAATCTTCGGGGTCATATTCCAGGTCTGCATCCTGAATGATGATCCAATCTCCTGTCGCTAATGCTATGCCTGTTCTCAACGCTGCTCCTTTCCCCTGATTGAAAGGCTGGAGGTGATAATGTATATCCAGATCGGGGTGGGCCTGCATGAATTGCCGGCATTTTTCAGCTGTACTGTCTTTTGAACCGTCGTCGATAATGAGGATCTCTTTTTCTGTTTCTCCAATCAATCGGGTCTGGTGTATTTTTCCGAGAATTTGGGAAATCGAACGTTCCTCATTATAGGCAGGTATGATGATAGATAGTTTTTTCATTGGCAGGATCGTTTTAATTGTCGGCTACGACAAAACGGGCTGTTAAACGGCTGCGTTGTTCTACCAACACATTTTTATGGCTGGTCAGCTGTTGGATGATGTCTTCATTGTAATGGCGAATCGTCAGCAAGCGCACATTTTTGTTGTAGAGTACTTCGTATTCGTCATGGAGTTCATCGATGAAACTTTCAAAAATCGCTTCATTATAGTCGATGCAAAAAGAGAATGTGATTGCTGAATTTTGCATCAGGTTAAGGCGGAGTCTGTATTTGGCTAACGTAGCGAAAATACGGCTCAGTTTTTCTTCTGCTATAAAAGAAAAATCCCGGGGGGAAAGAGTCAGTAATAACTGATCTCCTTTATTGATATAAATCGGAGGTAATTTCAATTTCTCGTCCAATTCCCGGATCACCGAACCATGACTTTCCGGGTAAAGGAAAGATCTTACGAATAACGGAATCCCTTTATTTTGCAACGGTTTGATGGTTTTCGGATGAATTACTTTCGCTCCGCAGTTCGATAGTTCGATCGCTTCTTTATAGGATAGCTTACTGATAATTTCTGTATTTTCATATATTTTGGGATCGGCATTCATAATACCGGGCACGTCTTTCCAAATGGTAACATCTTCGGCATCCAGCAAATTGGCCAAAAGGGCTGCGGTATAGTCCGAACCTTCACGCCCCAGGGTGGTCGTTTGATTGGTCGTCGTTCCGGCAATGAATCCCTGCGTGATATACATAAATGTATCCTGAAAATTGAATGTCTTCCGGCACAACTGAGCCGATAATTCGATATCTACACAAGCATTCCGGTAGTTTTGGTCGGTAATCAGACATTTACGGATATCGGTAAACTTGGCTTTTCGTCCTTGTTTCTCGAGATAGGCGGCAATGATTGTTGTCGAGAGCAATTCACCGAAACAGATGATCCGGTCGTATTCATAATCGTAACAGAGGGAAGGATCACTTTTTAGGATAGTGTCCAATTCCTGATACAGGGCTTCTACCCGGGCATTTACTTCACTGTCGGCAGAACCGAAAAGATCCCGGATAATCTGCTGATGGAAATCTTGAATGCGCTGAAAAACCTCTGCAATATTACCGGTTTTCCCGAAATAAGAATTACACAAAACTTCCAGGGCATCGGTCATTTTTCCCATCGCCGATACGACAATGATTAAATTTTCCCGCTGGGTATTGATGATTTTAAATAAATTTTTTACACCTTCGGCATCTTTAACGGAAGCGCCACCAAACTTATATACGTTCATTGCGTTTAAATTTAAACACGATAATTAATTCATGGCGCTAATTTAGATATTAAAATTGAATAATAATGTGGAATCAATTCGGATTGAATGAAAACTTATTTGATTTTCAAAAAATCTGTGATTCTGAGGGAATACTAATTTCATGAAAACGTTTGTGTATTACGATTTATCATTTTATATTTGCATCTAATAACAAATAGAATCAGAATCAATGAATAAAGTTACAACCTTAAATCAGTTTATTATCGAACAGCAGGCAGGAGTACCTCAGGCAACAGGGGGTTTTTCTTGTTTGTTACATCACGTAGGTATTGCAGCCAAAAAAGTCAACCGGGAGGTGAATAAGGCTGGTTTAGTGGATATTCTGGGGCGTGCCGGCTCCGAGAATGTACAAGGTGAAGACCAGCAAAAACTGGACATTTATGCCAATGAGACTTTTTTGTCGGAACTGAAAGCCAGTGGTGAATGTTGCGGTGTTGCTTCAGAAGAAAATCAGGATATCATTGTTTTTGACGATGGATTGAGCCGTGATGCGAAATATATCTTTTGTATGGATCCGCTGGATGGCTCTTCGAATATCGACGTGAATGTCTCTATCGGTACTATTTTTTCTGTTTACCGCCGCAAATCTCCGCTGGGCGAAGTTGCGAATATCGATGACTTTTTACAGCAAGGTTGTGACCAGGTTGCTGCCGGTTACGTTATTTATGGCTCTTCTACGATGTTGGTATATACGGCCGGCAACGGAGTGAACGGTTTTACGCTGGACCCTTCTATCGGGGAGTTCTGTCTTTCACATCCGAATATTAAAACACCGGAAAATGGTTTTATTTATTCTATAAACGAAGGAAATTATGAGAAATTTCCGGTGGGAGTGAAAAAATATATAAAGTATTGCCAGGAAACCGATAAGAAAACCAAGCGTCCTTATACTTCGCGTTATATCGGTTCTCTGGTGGCCGATTTCCACCGGAATTTATTGAAGGGAGGTATTTTTATTTATCCCGAAACCAATAGCCATCCGACAGGAAAACTGCGTCTGTTGTACGAATGTAATCCGATTGCGTTTATTGCCGAGCAAGCCGGAGGATTGGCTACGGATGGCGGAAACCGGATATTGGACATGACCCCTGAAAATATCCACCAACGGATACCTTTTTATACCGGCTCAAAAAATATGGTCACTAAAGTAGGGGAATTTTTGAAGTTTTTCAATAATATATAATTGATAAAATTGAATAGTGAATTTTATAGTAAAATTCGGAAGATATGATTAATAAACAATTGCTAAATCCTTCCAGCATTGTGGTGGTTGGAGGATCGGACGATATTCAGAAACCGGGTGGTAAGGTATTGAAGAATTTGATCGATGGACATTTTAAAGGGAGTTTATATGTGGTGAATCCGAAAATGGATGAAGTACAAGGTATCAAATCCTACCGGGACGTGAAAGATTTGCCGGAAGTGGATTGCGCTATCCTGGCCATCGCTGCCAAATTCTGTCCGTCGACGGTAGAGATGCTGGCGAAACAAAAAAATACCCGGGCATTTATCATTCTGTCTGCCGGATTTAGTGAAGAGAATGCAGAAGGGAAAGCATTGGAAAAACAAATTGTAGAAACGATCGATTCTGTCGGGGGAGCTTTGATCGGCCCGAATTGTATCGGCGTATTGACAACGAACTACAATGGGGTATTCACGACCCCTATACCGAAATTGGATCCGAAAGGAGTAGATTTCGTATCGGGCTCGGGAGCAACGGCACTTTTCATTATGGATGCCGGTATGCAGAAAGGTGTAAAATTTTCGAGTGTATTTTCAGTCGGTAATTCTGCCCAGTTAGGCGTGGAAGAGGTCCTGGAATATTGGGACGAATCTTTCGATCCCGAGACAAGTTCACGGATTAAATTGATGTATGTAGAGAGTATCGATAAACCGGAAAAATTATTGAAGCATGCTTCCTCACTGATCCGGAAAGGTTGTCGTATCGCTGCGATCAAATCAGGCGGTTCCGCTGCCGGAAGCCGTGCCGCTTCGTCGCATACCGGAGCTTTGGCCAGCTCGGATGTTGCCGTGGAAGCTTTATTCCGGAAAGCCGGTATCGTACGGTGTAACGGGCGGGATGAACTGGCCACGGTGGCAGCTATTTTTAACTATCCCGAATTGAGGGGAAAGAATATGGCTATCGTAACCCATGCCGGAGGACCGGCCGTAATGCTGACAGATGCCTTGTCGGATGGAGGAATGGAAATTCCTCATTTGGAAGGGCCGAAGGCTGAAGCATTGCTGGCACAGTTGTTTAACGGATCTTCTGTAGGTAATCCCATTGACTTTTTAGCGACGGGAACAGCTGAACAATTGGGAATTATCCTGGATGCCTGTAATCGCGATTTCGATAATATCGACGGTATTGCAGTGATCTTCGGTAGTCCCGGGCTTTTCCCCGTTTTCGATGTATATGAAGTATTGCGTGAAAAAATAGCTACTTCCCCGAAACCGATTTATCCCATATTCCCCTCTTCGATGGTGGTGAAAGAGGAAATCGACGAGTTTGTACGGAAAGGTGGCGTTTACTTCCCTTATGAAGTGAATTTTGGTAATGCTTTGTGTAAAATATACCGTACCCCTGCTCCGCAACCTGCCGAGCCCGCATTGCCGGAAGTAGACCGGAAACGGATCCGGGCAGTCGTCGATCAGGCTGAAAACGGCTATCTGTCACCTGAACAGATCCATGAATTGCTGGATGCTGCCGGTATTGCCCGGGCGAAAGAAGGTGTGGCCGATAAAGAGGAAGAAATTGTCGGTCTGGCCCGTCAGATCGGTTTCCCGTTAGTGATGAAAGTAGTAGGACCTGTCCATAAATCCGATGTCGGTGGGGTAACCCTCAACGTAAGGGACGAAGCGACGGTACGCAGCGAATTCCGTCGGATGATGCAGATCAAAGATACGCATGCCGTCATGCTGGCTCAGCAGTTGTCCGGGACCGAAGTGTTTATCGGGGCTAAACGGGAAGATAAATTCGGACATATGGTGTTGTGCGGATTAGGAGGTATCTTTATCGAGGTTTTGAAAGATGTGAAAGCAGGCTTGGCTCCGATTGCCCAACCGGAAGCTTTGGATATGATCCGTAGCTTGAAATCGTATAAAATCATTCAGGGAGTACGGGGACAAGAACCGGTGAACGAACAAAAATTCGCCGAAGCCGTGTCGAGGGTGTCCATGTTAGTGAAAGTGGCTCCTGAAATTTTTGAGATGGACCTGAATCCATTACTCGGTAATAAAGAAAATGTGGTGGCGGTGGATGCCCGTATCCGGATTGAAAAATGAAAAAACAAGACTTTATTTTTATACTGGGGGTAGCGGTTTTGCTGCTACCCTTTTTTATCTGCCGGCCTGTTTACGAATGGTATCATGCTTTTAATGCGGCTCATGGCATGATCATGAGTTTCCTGAAATTTGCCGTCTTGTCGACTTTGGGAGAGATGATCGGCTTGCGGATTAGTGCCGGCGTGTATTGCCGGAAAGGATTCGGGGTTTTGCCCCGGATGTTTGTATGGGGGATATTGGGGATGGGCATTAATATGGCGATGGTTATTTTTTCGAATGGTACTCCGGCATTTTTGCAATACCTTGGCATGCAGGAGGCTCCGGCGGTTTTTCATGCACCGGGATTGTGCTGGGCTAAAGTAGGGGTGGCTTTTGCCGTGTCGGTGAGTATGAATACCATTTTCGCTCCGGTATTTATGACGCTGCATAAAATTACGGATACCCATATTCTGATGCACGGCGGTACACTCCGTGGTTTCTTCACACCACTGGATATGGGAGGGATCATGAGCAGTTTGAATTGGAAGGTGTTGTGGGGATTTGTCTTTAAGAAAACCATCCCTTTCTTCTGGTTCCCGGCTCATACCATCACTTTTCTGTTGCCCGGCAATATGCGGGTATTGTGTGCTGCCTTGTTGGGAGTGGTATTGGGAATCCTTTTAGCGGTAGCAGCCCGCAAAGGGGACACTTCCGCACCGGATAAGGGAAGGGTTGAAAGAAAGATATAAATAAAATGCGGTTTTCTGAATTGATTTATTCAGTCGGAAAACTATAATTTAAAGTTCTTTAATTTCTTTGACGGGAAGGCCGGTCAGCTCACTGATATCTTCTGCGGCAAAACCTTTTGCTTTCATATTACGGGCGATTTCCAGCTGTTTCTTTTTTTTCGCCTTCTTTCCGGCCTTTCTCCATTCCCTCCTCTATTCCTTTTTCTTTGGCGAAAGCGATTGTCACTAACTGGTCGCGATAGACCTTGATACTTTCGTCGTACTTTTCGCGTTCTTCTTTTGTCAGTGATGCGAGTCGATGATTTTTTCCAGTTTTTCGAACACCGCTTTGCGGGCCTTAAACGGTAATCGGTTTAGTGTTTTCATGTTCTTTAATACATAAATCCAGCGTTCAAAATCAGTTATACATTTTTCTTCTTCCTTCGTAAAAGCCGGAAGTTCGATGAAAATAAAGCGTAGCTTATCCGAAAATACCTCGTGTGTATCACGGTCGGAGAGTACGATGTCCGTATGCAGTTTGCCCGGAGAATCATCCAGACGGAAATTCATGAAGAACACACCGATCCTGAATATGCCGTTCACCTACCAACAGATCGTTCAGAAAGTCGATCAGCAGGTCCTTTGTCATTTCCTGTCCGAAAATGATTTTGAATCCGACATCTGTAAAAGGATTGATAAACTTCGCCATGATAGCCCCTGAAAGAATCGTTAACGGAACAAAATCTCGCATAGACCATGCTACAGTCAATGGCTCCCCGGTGGCTGGAAATACAGATCTCCTGTAAGAATATGGTCGCAGTCTGTCTGAAAAATTGGAAAATATCGTAAAAGTATCTTCTTAAAATAAAAAAAATCGATATCTTTGCATCCGATTTTGGTGTCACGATTCTGCTGCTACGGAAAAGTGATGAAAAGGGAATCAGGTGAGAATCCTGGACAGACCCGCTGCTGTAAGCTCTGCTAAAATCTTCAACAATACTTTAGCCACTGTTCTGGAAAGAATGGGAAGGGCGTTTGAAGATTGGAGTAAGTCAGAAGACCTGCCGAAATGATGTATGATTGATAAACCTTCGGGGATTAAGGTTGCTCGATTCGGACTTGATTTTATTTTGCAAAGGGTGTGCTTTACGGCAGGGATTATGCCGGAAAACAATTTCCAGTCAGGATTCTGCAATATGATTTCTTTTCAGGTGAATTTAGAATTATGCAAAATGTTTCCGGTAAACGGAGAAGCGCCGGTGGCACATGAATGGGGTGAATTTATGCAAGTTTTTTGAGAGGAAACTTTCACTTTGTTGGGAGTGGCTTTGCCGCTGTTACAACGAATAAACTTGTATGTAATTAACAAATAATAATTTATATCGGTGTAAAACAAATTCAAGATGAAAAGGAAATTTATTTTAACTTCTCTTGCCCTTACGTTCTGTATGGGCATGTATGCAGAGCAACCTGTAACTGTAGAAACCGATTCCATGCGTCGGATAGATTTGGAGGAGGTGATGATCCATGCGACTAAAACCGGAGCTTTATTGAAAGATCTTCCGAACCGGGTAGAGGTGGTGACCAAGCGGCAGATCGAAGCTTCGGGGATCAATAATCTGACGGACCTGTTGAAAAATTTTGTTAATGTGGATGTGATTGAATATCCGGGATATAATTCTTATTTCAGTATCCGGGGATTCAAACCGACAGAAGGAAAATACACGACAGTCCTGATCGATGGAGTACCGGCCGGTACTACCAATATGGCGACACTTTCTTTAGGCGATGTAGAGCAGGTGGAAGTTCTGAAAGGCCCTTTCTCCGCCATGTATGGTTCGGATGCGATGGGTGGAGTGGTGAACATCGTCACCAAACGGAATAAGGATAAACTCACCGGAGGAATCAAAGTTGCAGCCGGAAGTTATCAAACTTCCAAAGGGGCTTTTCATGTCGGTGGACGGATCTACCGGGGGCTTTCTTTCGATGCCTCTTTCGATTATACTGCTCAGGCACGAAACTATAAGATCGGAGACCATAATCTCTTGCATATGTCGGCAACGGATAAAGCTATCCTCGGTAAAGATACTTATGGTATTAAAATGAATGGCTCTCGGCATAGCGGTATCGCCGGGAAAGGCCGTATCGGTTATGATTTCGGGGAAAACTGGTCTTTGAATTTTACCGAGATTTTTTTTGTGGGTAAGGATCTGCCGACGGGAGGAAATGTCTGGGGGACTAACGGATTGAAAAAGAAAGATGTCACCCGGTATACCGAAAAATTGGAACTCAACGGAAAAGTGAATAATCATAATTTGTTTTTCGCTCCTCATTACTCTACAGCTAAGACCGATACTTATACGGCAGACACCGATACGGCTTATGTGTATTCGGGTAACGAACTGAATACTTATGGATTTACAGCACACGATAATCTGATTTTAGGCAAACAAAGAATTGCTTTCGGATTCGATAACAATAATGAAGTCAGTGAGATAACCAGTTTTAAAGCGCGTGGTGAGATTAAAGCACCTTATCAACCCCGTTTCCGGAATACGGCTTGGGGGATATTCCTGCAGAGTAACTTGAAATTATTTAAAGAAAAATTGGACTTGTCGGTCGGATTGCGCTATGATTATATCGATTTTAAACTTCGGAAAACACCTGGTTTGGAGAATGAAGAGAAAGCGGAAAGTTACAACACTTTCAATCCCAATATCGGTGCAAAATACAATATATACGGCGGTATGGCCGTCCATGCCAGTTTCGGTACAGCTTTCAGCATGACCGATGCTTATCAGAAAGCCGGAGAATTTTTGTACAGCGGTACGCTTACCGTAGGAAATCCTGATCTGGATCCTGAAAAATCCCGTACGTTGGATGCCGGTTTGACATTCAGCCGGCCGGAACTGGGGGTAAATTTTGATTTTACTTATTTTTATACGTGGAATGATGATCTGATTGTGGAAGAGGCATGGACCGATGAAGAAAGCGGACAAAAGTACAAAACGTTCAAGAATGCCGATAAAGCAAAAAAAAGTGGAATGGAAATTATGGCTTCTTATGACTTCGGCCGTCTGTTCGATAGTGACTTTGCTTTGAAGCTTTATGGAAATCTGACCTGGATGTTTACCTATCAGGATCAGACTAAAGGAGTATGGAACAAAACATTATCCGTTCGGAAACAGAATGCCAATTTCGGACTCGATTTCTTGCATCAGAAAGGATTCAGTGCGCGGCTGAACGGACGTTTTGCCGGACATCGCATCGAGAAAAACTTTATCGGTGATAAATATCGTCCGACATTGAACGATTTGTTAAGTGAAAGCCAACCCGGGTATTTAACTGATAAACTGATTAAGCATCCGCAATTTATGGTGTTCGATTTTTCGGCCTCTTGCCCGCTTATAAAGAATGTGTCGGTCGGTTTGAATATTAACAACTTATTCGATGAAAATTATACCGAAAAGGATGGTTATAATATGCCTGGGCGGAATTTTCAGGTAAGAGCTGCTATGACTTTTTGATCTGAAGACATGTATTTGTTGCTGATGGCGGATATATAATGGGGTATGAAAGGGATTAAGTATTATTTTGTTATTTTGTCACTTTGTTTTGGGCTATCTTTGACAGCCCAAAACAAAGTCAGTTTTCTTATCGATGACGGTTTTTGGGTCGGCGTAAACCGGAGCATGCATTTACTGGCGAAAATGCATCCGGAGGTAGCGGAGAAATGTCAGTTCAAGGAATTTATCTATTCCAACTATCACGAAAGTGATATGGATTTTTTTGAAAATTCCGATCTGATATTCGTCGCTTTGCATAATAATGGGTTGGTTTTTAAAGCTAAACCTCAGCTGTTGTCTGCTTTGAAACGCGGAGCGAAGGTTTATGCGCTTAATTTATCCCATGAATACGATGCCGAATTGCAGGAATGGGGGATCTGTTTCGATCCCTGGACATTGGCCGCTTTTAAAAGCGGAGGAGAAAACAATATCATGAATATCGTTCTGAAAAAACTGAATAAAGATTTACATTTCGATTGTGAATATCAGGATATTGAAGAAACTCCCCTTTCCGGAATATATAACTATAGAAATAAAAAATTACATACCTATATCGGTTCTTATTTAGCCGAGAGAACCGATATCGACACCCAGGCTCCCTGGATCGGATTGATTATTGGGAGAAGCGATCTGACCAAATCGCAGTATTTGTATATCGATGTATTTATCCGGAATATCGAAGAGAAAGGTTTTAATGTATTACCCGTGTTCACCTCTCAAAAACCGGGACATCACGAAGAACAGGTGATCGAACGGTTTTTTATTTCCTGTGATAGTCTTCCCCGCGTGAGTGCCCTCTTGAATCTGGGATGTTGGTATAATACAAGGCCTGAGCAGGAAAGGGTGGTACTGGAAAAATTAGGAGTGCCGGTGATCAATGGGATTATACTGAGTACGAATCAAAAAGATTGGGAAAAATCTTTAGTCGGAATAGATATTTACAATCGGTCGAATTTGGTGGCTATACCCGAATTAGCCGGTTATATCGAACCTTCTGTTGCTGTCGTATTCGACGATTTCGATCATAATATCCGGATTAAGAATATGATCGGTTATCAGATGGAAACGCTGCTCGGGCGTATAAAGAATATCCATAACCTGCAGACAAAGCCTAATCGTGAAAAGAAAGTGGCCCTGATTTACTACAGCTATCCTCCCGGAAAAGAAAACATAGGGGCCAGCTACCTGAATGTACTTCCCCAAAGTATTTTATCTATCCTACAGAGAATGCGGCAGGAGGGGTATGATACCGGCGGGCAGCCGATCGACAGTGCTGCTATTTTTAACCGGGTGATGGACTATGGAAGGAATATCGGTTCCTGGGCTCCTGCAGAGGTGGATAAATTGGTGCGTAAAGGAGATCCTGTATTGGTACCGATGGAAGTGTACAAAGAATGGTACGATAAGTTATCGTTGAAGATTAGGACGGAAATGGAGAACAAATGGGGAAAACCCGAAGAGTCTGAACTGATGGTTTGGAAAGATTCTTCCGGGAAATCTTATTTTGTGATCCCGGTGGTGAAATACGGAAATATCATACTGACACCTCAACCTCCCCGGGGATGGGAAGACAATGCGAAGAGTTTATATCACGATCCTCTGGTTCCTCCCCCTCATCAGTATCTGGCTTATTATCTTTTTTTGAAGTATGGCTTTCACGCAGATGCACTGGTGCATATCGGTACTCACGGCACGCATGAGTGGTTGCCCGGAAAAGAAGCCGGACTCGGTCCCGATGATTATCCCGAAGCGCTGATCATGGATGTACCTAATATTTATCCGTATATTGTGGATAATGTGGGTGAAGGCCTGCAGGCGAAAAGAAGGGGACAGGCCGTGATTATCGACCACATGACTCCTCCTTTCGATAAGGCTTCTTTAAATCCGGAATTGCGGGATTTGAAAAGTGGCATATCTAAATACTATGATCAAAAAAGCAAAAGCCCGATCTCGTCGATGGCGCAATTCAGGGATCTGGTTCTTCGGATAAAAACACTCGGACTGGATAAGGATTTGAAGCTGGATACCATAACGGATCAGAATCTGGAAGATATCGACGATTATCTGAAAGAGATAGAAGAAAATAAAACCCCTTTCGGCTTGCACACTTTCGGTGTATCCCCTGATGAGGCTTATACGAAAGCGACAACGGAAGCTATTGTATCAATGCAAAAGGATTTGATGGGAAAAGATTTGGAACTTTTCAGGGAGCAGGTACAAAAGAATATCGCAAAATCGGGGAAAGAAGAATTGGATGCTTTTATCCGGGCTTTGAATGGAAAGTATGTCCGGGCAGGAACAGGAAACGACCCGATCCGGAATCCGGGTGCTCTGCCTACAGGTAAAAACTTTTTTGCTTTCGATCCGAGACTGATTCCTTCCAGAATGACTTGTCGGTTGGGAGAGCAATTGGCAGAGGAGCTGATAGAACAGTATAAGGCCGAACACAACGGGGAGTGTCCTCCTAAAGTGACCATAAATTTGTGGGCGGTGGAGTGTATCCGGAATGAAGGTACGATGGAAGCCCAGGCTTTAAGCTTACTTGGTGTGAGACCTGTTTATAATGCTTCCAATCAGGTTGTCGGTCTGGAATTGATTCCGCAGCATGAGTTGAAACGTCCGAGAGTAGATGTCGTTTTTGCTCCATCGGGATTATACAGGGATATTTTTCCCGAATTGATGGCTCTGCTGGATAAGGCAGTCAGCCTGGCCAGAAGTGCCGATGAAAAAGATAATTTTGTCCGGGAACATATCCTTGAATCTGAAGATAAGTTGAAACAACTGGGGGTTCAGGAAGATTCGCTGGCCCGGCGCATCGCTTCGGTACGTTTGTTTACGACCCCTTCGGGTGCTTATGGCACCGGGGTTAGTGGGACGGTGCAGGCTTCGGGAACCTGGGAGGATGAAAAGGACGTGGCGGAAGTTTATTTTGACAAGATGAGTCATTTGTATGGCCAGGGATTTTGGGGAACGAAAGTAGAGGACGAATATACCTGTTTACCGAAAGGTTTTTCGAAAACTGTATTTAAAAATGCTTTGTCGGGCACCAGGGTGGCTTTGCACAGCAGGACTTCGAATCTGTATGCTTTGCTGGATAATGACGATATGTTTCAGTACCTCGGTGCTACCGGTTTGGCCGTTCGGACGATCGACGGGAAATCACCGGTGGTCATGCTGACGAATCTGGTCGATCCTTCGGCTCCGGGACAAGAGACACTCGAGAAATTTCTGGGACGTGAACTGAAGACCCGTTATCTGAATCCCAAATGGGTGGATGCGATGGTGGACGAGGGATATGCCGGTGCCCGTTTTATCAATAAAATGGTTTTTAATCTTTGGGGCTGGGAGGCCACATTACCGGAATCGGTTAGCGATAACGACTGGAATCAAATCTATGATACTTATGTCATGGATAAATATCGACTGGATATAAAAGAACGGTTTAAGAAGAGCGGCAATTTATATGCCTATCAGTCGATACTTGCCCGTCTGCTCGAGACGGTCAGGAAAGGATATTGGAAAGCGGATAAAAAGAGGGTGGATCAGATGTTACTTCAGTTTAATGAAACCATACGGGAAGCCGGATTAGCCTGTAATCTGAATATTTGCAACAATGAAAAACTGATGCAGTTTATTTCTGACCGGATCAATGATATGCCTTCGCTGACCACAGAGGAAAAATCCCGCTATAAATCGGCCTTGGATGATCTGAGACACAAAGCTAAAACAGAGGATGCCGATGCCGATTCGACTACTGACGGAGGTAATGACAAAATTTATGAACTTCAGATTCAAGACGATAAATGGTTATTTAAACAAAAATAAAGCGCAGAGAAAATTTTTTTAACAAAAACAAACCGTCCCGTTCCTTTGCCGTATATAGGTTAGATATCATATAGGTTTGACATTAAATTATGCGATCCATGAAAAAGGAAAATCAACCAGGGAATTATCAGCTGAAAGCTGATCTGGAAGGGAATTATTTGATAGATAAAGAGCATAAGGCTACAAAACGATTAGGAATATTTTATGCACCTTCGGGAGGCAGCGTTCATAAAGTGGCCCGTCTGATCAAACAAAAACTGGTAGATCTGCAACCGGATCTCTTTGTTATTTCTGATGCCACTCCACTGCGATTACTGGATTATCACAATCTGATCCTGGTCTGTTCGACTTTAGGCCGGAATACCTGGGAAATGGAACAAAAAGATCCCTGGTCGTCATTTTTACCCAAAATGCTCCGGATTCGTTTGGAAGGTCGAAAGGTTGCTATCGTCGGGTTGGGGGATCATGTCAGTTATCCGAATAATTTTGTAGACGGAATGGGCATATTGGGCCGGACGATCGGGGAAATCGGCGGACAACTGATCGGAGAAACAGAGACCCGCGATTATATCTTTAACGATTCGCGTGCTTTACAGGAAGGTAAATTTATCGGTTTACCGCTGGATGAGGATTATGAGGCTGATAAAACAGAAGATAGGGTAGATAATTGGTTGGAAAGGATCCGGCCTGAATTGAAAAAATAGGGGCGGCCTGCCAGGTAGAACAGAAGAAGGTGGCTGAAAAGTCATCCTGGAGAAATAAATGGAAGTATATCAAAAATGAAATTTGACTTAGTTTGTTGTTTTTGCCTTTACCTTTGCTATTTCAAATAAAAGTATTACCTTTGCAATTGATATGACCTCCCACGCTTCCCGTTGAACAGCGCACCCGGGGAGGTCTTCGAGTTTTTATATGGTAGTTTCAATAGAATTGACTGATAAAATTGATTATACAAAGAAGCCGTTGACTCTCGCCGAGCAAGTCGCACGGCTAAAACAACGGGGGCTTGTTTTTGATGATGAAAGCGAGGCAACTGCTTATCTTTTCAATATCAGCTACTATCGGCTTCGTGCATACACTTATCCGTTCCAAGAGAACGGCGAAGATTCCGAACACACCTTCACTCGCAAAGATATTCACTTCAAGGACATCATTGACCTTTATTGTTTCGACCGCAGACTGCGTTCACTTATTTTCAATACTATTGAGAAGATAGAAGTGGCAGTGCGCACAAAAATTGTACAGGTATATGCCGAAAGCACAGGCGATAGCCATTGGTTCAA
Source organism: Odoribacter sp. (assembly GCF_985060555.1). Classification (NCBI taxonomy): domain Bacteria; kingdom Pseudomonadati; phylum Bacteroidota; class Bacteroidia; order Bacteroidales; family Odoribacteraceae; genus Odoribacter; species Odoribacter sp. Next base: position 80,073 of record NZ_CFKYFN010000094.1, read on the forward strand.
TGATGAAAGTTTATATCGTTTCGGCTATGATGATTTGATGGATCGTATTGATGCTGATGTAAATCGCAGCAATGAAGATTTCATCAAGCATTACAACTCCAAATACGACAATCCTTCGATGCCGCCGAGTTGGATGGCACTCGAAGTTGTGTCGTTTGCCACATTGAGCCGTTTGTTCCAATCCTTAAGGTTAGACAGTCGTAAAGAGTACATTACCGAACAATTCGGTTTGAAGAAAGTGGCAATCTTGGAAAATTGGCTACACTCCATTTCCAATCTCCGTAACTGTTGCGCTCACCACAGCCGAGTGTGGAATCGTCGTTTTATGGTCAGTGTAATCCTGCCATACAATACTCTTTATCCCTTTATGGATAGAACTACAATCGGACAAATACGCACAAACAAATTATTTGCCGTGCTGTCTTGTATCGCGTATATACTTGATATTATCAGTCCAGGTAGCGACTTCAAAAAGAATATCAAAGAGTTGCTCAAATCCGATTGCCGTTTGCTCGACCTCAAAGATATGGGATTCCCTAAGTATTGGCAATCTCTCCCCATTTGGCGGGAAAAATAGCAAACTTTGTGTTTATACAAAGTGATCAACAGATAGTTAACCTCAGTGTCCCGGTAATCCTTGATTCGTCAAGTTATCGGGTTTGTTATTTTAATTGTTAGAATATTTTATTCGACAATATTTTGAGTGGTAAAGAAGTTATGATACAGGAAGTGGATGAAGCGTATCTGAATTCATTACTGGAATAATACAGTTTCAGAATTCCAACACATTTTTGCTGCCATAGTCCACCTCTATACTGAATGATTCTTCGATCGGGCAAATGCCTGCGTAGACCATAGCGCAGGCGATGACTCCCCGGTGGGTGAAAATACAGGCATCGGTATGGCCGGAATGGCGGAGTTCATCCAGAAATTGAGCGACACGGCGGCACTGATTTTCATAGCTTTCCCCTCCTCCTGCCGGGAGATGAATCCAGTCCTTATACCAAAGTTCAAGACGGGGGTCGGTGAGATCGTCCCATTTCTTCATTTCCCACTCCCCGAAGTTAAGTTCTTTTAAACGGTCGTCGAGGATCGGTTCATGAAAGCCACAAAAGGCAGCTAGCTTCCGGCAGCGGGAGAGCGGGCTGCTATACACGATATCGAACTGTTCGTTGGAAATGTTTTCTTTGACCCGGCTGGCTTCGGTTTCGAAAGAAGGGGCGACACCGACATCGCTCCAGCCGTAACAGATTCCGGTTTCGACGGCTACACGGGTATGGCGGATCAGGGTTATCTTCATAGAGAATAAGTATAAACGATAGTGGCACCGATATAAAAAAACTGTTCGGCTAAAAGTACGCTGGCCCCGCAACAATCTCCGGTATATCCTCCGATTTTACGTTTGAAATACCAACGTAAGCCGGTAAGGATAAGGAGGGTGGGGATTAAAGCTAAGAAAGGAGTCGCCATCAGCCAAAGGGCGGTGAGGCAGGGCAGGGCTACCAGGACAAATTCGCAGAGACGGATTTTGCGGTAGAGTACTTTTACTTTGCTCTCTTCTTCCGTACGGGCATAGGGTAATGTATTGATCATAACGGCGGTACAAAGTTTGGAAAGTACATCCGCTCCGATAATGACACCGGGAAGGGCCAGCGAATAAAACGAACTCAACAAAGATACATACAAGATGAAATACAGAATCAGGCCGATCGTACCGTAACTACCGATATGGGAGTCCTTCATGATTCGCAGGATGCCGGCTTTGTCATGTCCTCCGCCGAAACCGTCGAAAAAATCAGCCAGTCCGTCTTCATGTAAAGCTCCGGTCAGGAGCAGACGGGCAATGACCGCAATGACGCAAGCCGGCAACAAAGGCATGACCCAAGAGGCAAGATAAAGCGTCCCCCAGGTTGTCGCTCCGGTTAAAAAACCTACGATTGGCCAGTATAACAGGATTTCTGCATACTGCTTTTTATCTACCCGGACGATTCGCCATAACGGAAGCCGGGTAAATAATATGATTGCCGCAAACAGAGATTTCATACGGATATCTTAAAAATATTTCGTAACGGCTGCCTGTTTGAAACTGCTCATTTCGTTGATCATACGGATGGCGGATTCTATAATCGGATAAGCGCAAATGGCTCCCGTTCCTTCTCCCAAACGTAATCCCAAATTCAATAATGGCTTGGCGTGTAAAGCTTCTAGCACTGATTTATGTCCGGCTTCATCGCCCTGATGTCCGAATACACAATATTCCAATACCTCCGGATGCAGTTTACTGGCTGCCAGTATGCAGTTAGTCATGATAAAACCGTCGATGATGATCGTCATGCCTAACTCTGCAGCCTGTAGCATACCTCCTGCTGCCGCCACCATTTCAAAGCCTCCGAACCAACGCAGGATATCTTCTGCCGTACCGTTTCCCTGATAATTGTCTGTGGCCCGTTTCAGTACCTGATATTTATGTTCGATACCCTGGTTGTCCAGTCCGCTTCCGGCACCGACGCATTCTTTTAACGGAATTCCGGTGAAAAAATACATCCAGACCGATGAGGCCGAAGTATTGGCCATGCCCAATTCGCCGAAACTGATGATGTTGGTTCCTTCCTGATAAGCCAATTGTACCATTTCTGCCCCGATTTCGATGGCGCGTTCCATCTCTTCGGGCGTCATGGCAGGTCCGTAAAGGTAATTATCGGTACTCTTCCTGATTTTCCGGTGAATAAGTCCGGGCAGATCCCCGAAATCGGCATTCACTCCGCAATCTACCACTTTCAGTATGAAATGATGCTGGCGTGCAAACATATTGATTCCGCCGCCGCCTTTCAGGAAATTGTATATCTGTTGTGCCGTTACTTCCGGGGCAGAAAAGCTGACTCCTTCGACAACCACACCATGGTCGGCTGCAAACACAATATTTTGAGGAGTTCTCAAAACAGGAGAGAGGCTTTGTTGGATGGTACCGATCCGGACTGCCAATTCTTCCAACCGTCCTAACGAACCTTTCGGTTTTGTCAAATTATCGATTTTATCCTGAAGTGCCGGTACGATCTTTTTATCCGGCGTTTTGATATTGAAAGTTCTCATATCGTATCCTATTATTTTTTATCCTTATTACCTTTCACTTTTTTTACCTCCCTGCCTTTAGCTTTATAGCCTTTAGCCTTTTACCTTTACTCCTATTCCCGAGACCATCAGCACCACCTCGTCGGCTTTCTCTGCGATGTATTGGTTTACCCAGCCTTGCATATCGGTAAACCGGCGTTGGATGGTGTTTTCGGCAACTCCACCCATACCGATTTCATTGGTCACAAAGATAAAAGTCGCTTCCTGGGCTGTAAACCGGTCGAACTCTTCTTTTAGTTCTTGTAAAGCCAGGTCGACATTCGAATCCTGATCGAAAAAGAAATTAGTACCCCACAAGGTAACACAATCGATCACGATTACCCGTCCTTGCAAGTGATGTTTACTCAGGGCTTTTTCTTCCTCGATATTTGTCCATTGAGGTCCCCGGTCACGTTGATGCCGTTCGATACGTTTACGGTATTCTTCATCCCATACCCGCGAAGTAGCCATATAAACAGGACAGTCGGATAGTTCCAACGCTAAACGCTGTGCATAACCACTTTTACCGGAACGTTGCCCTCCGGTGACTAAAATAATTCTTCTTGTCATTCCTCAGAATTTGAATTTGTAAAGATATAAAACAAAGAAAATCAAAATTCATAAATTCTTATTTTTTTCGTGACTTGCACAAAAGTTGTTCATGATATTTATCTGATTGGAAATGAAATAAATATACGGAATTTATCCGGCGTGAACAACTTTTTATGCGTTTATGCCAGATGTACAACGGGTTAATTTCGTATATTTGTAGCATGTACGAAAAAAATCCCGAAGAAGAAACGTTCAAGACTTTCTTCTTGAAATACCATGATGTGTTGGTTTTATATGCCGCAAGTATTCTGAAAAATGTTGATGCGGCAGAGGATGTCGTGTTGGGTTGTTTCGTACAGGCTTGGGAAAGCTCTCTTTATAAAAAACTTTCTGATGGGTTGGATAAATACATGTTTCATGTGGTCAAGAATGCTGCTTTAAACGAGCTGAGAGACTGTAAACGCAGGAAAACCCGCCATGAAAAAATGATGGAAGGAATGCCCGTGGCAGAAATCATGCATGAAGATGAGCAAACTGAAATAGATGTTTTGTACTTCGCGATAAACCAGCTTCCTCCGGAGCGTCGCCGTATTTTTATGATGGTGTATGCCGAAGGGAAAAAATATAAGGAGGTTGCCGAGCATTTGCAAATCAGTATTAATACTGTCCGAACCCAGTTGTCGCGTTCGTTGAAGTTTCTGCGGGAGAAACTGGAGGGACACATGTTTACCATATTATTGCTTTATTTCAGAAAATCGGAATAATCAGGGTGTGGTGTCGCAGGAATTGGCGATACAAATGGGATTGTTGCAATTTTTTTATAAAAAAATGGGATTTCCTGTCACATGATTTGATGGGTGGTGGTGTTATTTGTATAAAACCAGGAGTATGGAAGACGAAATATTAAAAATTATGGCGGCTGAAATAGCGGGGGAGAACGTGACGAAAGAGGAGAGGGAGAAGATGAACAGGTGGTGGGAAGAGAAAAGAGGGAATGAGAGAACGTATAAGATGTTGATGGGTGAGTTGGGTGAGGTCGTGAGGTTGGTGAGACAGCAAGGAGGGTTGGATAGGGAGAAGGCCTACGAGAGGTTGGAGAGCGATATCCGGAAGAAAATGACGGTACGGAAGGGTAAGATACGGCGGATGAGGTGGTGGTCGTTTGGGGCGAGTGTGGCAGGGGTGTTGTTGATATTGGGTGTCGGGATAATGTTATGGATGAAGCCGGAAGAGAATGGAGTCTGGGAGGGCGAAAAAACGGTGGAACCGGGAATCGGGCAAGTGGTGTTGACGCTGGGAGATGGTGAAAGCATGCCGTTGAAGCGGGATACGAACAGGTTGATTTTTGGGGGTACGATGTTGCAGGTTAGGAATGAACGGGGAACATTGGTATACTCGAGAATCAAAAGCAAGGAGGCTTCGGAGAAGATTGTCTACAATACGTTGACGGTTCCTGTGCGTGAGAGGTTTCAGCTTGTTTTGGCGGATGGGACAAAGGTGTTCTTGAACTCCGGTTCGGAAATGCGTTATCCGGAGAGGTTCGGGAAAGCCAGAAGGGAAGTTTTCTTAAAAGGAGAGGCATGGTTTGAGGTGGCGAAAGATAGCGCCCGTGAGTTTTGGGTACATGCAGGAGCGATGGATGTGAAGGTGTTGGGGACTTCTTTTAACGTGAAGGCTTACGAGAGGTTGGAAACGGTGGCGACGACGCTCGTCGAGGGGAGTGTGGAGGTGGCATGTGCCGGCAAGAGTTTTCAGATTGTGCCGGGAGAGCAGTTTGTATATGACAAGAATAATCGGGTGATGGATGTGAGGATGGTGGATACAGAATCGTATGTTTCGTGGAAAGACGGGTATTACAAATTCCGGCAAACGACATTGGAAGAGATTATGGAGACGTTGTCTGTCTGGTATGGATTGAACGTGTTCTACGTGAATGAAAGTGCGAAACAGGTAGAGTTCACTGGAAAAGTGAAACGGTATGAGGATGCCCGTATGTTGCTGGATAAATTCGAGCAGACCGGAGATGTAGTATTTGATATAAAAGGGAATAATGTTTTTATAACAATAAAGCAAAAAAAGCCGTTCGCACGGGAGTGGAACAGCTTTTTAGTTAAAGCACGCGGCATGGTGTGGCAATCTTGACCGACGTGCAAGGTAAAATTCTAATGTACAAAAGTATGAAAAAAAAGTCAAATCAGACAAGAGCCGGAGGGTGGATTCTTGTCCCTAAGTGGATGATGAAGATGAAAGTCGTTTTTATTTTATTGGTTTGTAGCTTGGTGCAGGTGCAGGCAGCAGTGAGCGCTCGCCAAGCGAAAGTTTCAATAGAGCTGAAAAACGTGACATTGGAGAAGGTTTTTCAGGAATTGGAAAGGCAAACGGGTTATAGTTTTCTCTATAATCACAGGGAAGTGGTGACTTGGAAGAACGTGAGTATCAGTACAGAGAATCAAGGATTAGAGGCGGTGCTCAAAGACTTGTTGCCTCGCTTGGGAATGTCGTTTTCTTTTGACGATAATTTGGTAATTATAAAGGCAACCTCGTACCAGGAACCCGAGAAGAAGTTTGTTCGGGTGAGAGGCTTCGTATATGATGCGGCCAAACAGCCTTTGCCGGGGGTAACGGTAAGGGTTGTCGGCACTACTATTGGTACGGCTACAAATGAGAAAGGTTGGTTCGCATGGGATTTGCCTTTGTTGAAAGGGACGTTGGAATTTTCATCTGTCGGTTTTAAGAAACGGCGGGTGGAATTTTCTGAAAAGACGGCGAGAGATACGTTGCATATTACCTTGACGGAAGATGTATCCGATTTGGACGAAGTGGTTGTCCGGGCTTACGGTACGCAGAATAAGCGGGAGATGGTGAGTGCAATCTCGACCGTGACGGCAGAAGAGATGAAGGAGTTGCCGGCGGCGAGTATCGCAGATATGTTGCAGGGAAGATTGGCGGGTGTGAATATCGTGCAGCAGTCGGGAGCGCCGGGTAGTGCTGCGGTGATTGCGGTGCGGGGGTTCAACTCTCTGTTGGTGGACGGTGCGAGTGACGGTCAGCCGTTGTGGGTGGTGGATGGAGTGCCGATGTATTCGTTTGTTTCACCGGTGACCGGTACGAATACGCTGGCTGACCTGGACCCGAGCATGATTGAATCGGTACAGGTGTTGAAAGATGCGGCGGCGGCATCGATTTACGGTAGCCGTGCGGGCAATGGGGTGATTCTTGTTACAACGAAGAAGGGAAAGGTCGGTGAGGCCAAGTTTTCGGCAAATGCTTCCTATTCGATATCGCAATTGATGGAATATCCCGAGCAGACGGGCGGACGCATGGAGAGATGGTTGGAACTTAAATTCCGGAGGAATATCAAGAATAATTATTACGATTGGGCGACAGGGAAGTATCACGTCCCTACTTCGTACGAGGATGTGTACCGCAATGGAAACGGTATCTACGACCAGTTTTGGGGGAATGGTTACTGGGGTTCGCCGAGCCTGATACATTCATTGCAGGATAGTCTGGACCCTTATTACAATAATAGTACGAACTGGTGGAAGTATGCTTTTCGCAGGAGCAAGGTGGTCAATGCAAATGTGCAGGCTGTAGGAGGTACGGAGCGTTTCCGTTATATGGTGGGACTCGGATATTATGACGAGCAGGGAATCATGATTAACAGCGGATACAAACGGGCAAACCTGATATCGAACCTGACAGCGCAATTCACACCGAAATTGCGGATGGATACGCGTGTGTATCTCTCTTATGTGGACCGGACAATGAATCGCTCCTCATCATCGGGCTCCTCCAAGCATACCCGCTACGAGGGGTTGTCTGTGAATCCGTCGCAGCAGCTTACCGTCTTGCCTGCCACAAAGGAACTGGAGGCAGAGTGGAAAAAGTCTGTCCTGGGAATCAAGGATCGCACGGACGATTATCGTGCAATGGTGACTGCTTTTCTTGAGTATGAGCTTCTCAAGGGATTGACCTTCTCGGCATCAGGGAATATCGACTACTCTCAGTCGAACCTGAACAAGTATACTCCCGGTGTGTTTGACGAATATCATCACGAAAGCAAGTCGGAAGGAAACATCGGCCGGCAGGTGATGCTTTCTTCGGAGGAGTTGTTGCATTATAACACGAGCGTGAACGATGTGCATAATATTGATGTACTTTTGGGTGTCAATACAAACAAGGAACAGGCATTTTCGATGTACGGCTATGGGTTGCGGGGAGTGAGCGATGATGTGTACTATTATAACCCGCAGAAGGTGCCGCCGGTGGTGAATCACGGAACACCGGAGTTCCCGGAATATGCAGCAACGCGCTATTACTCTTCGGATTTTACCGAGAAACGGATGGTGAGTTATTTCGGCCGTCTGGGATATAATTACAAACAGCGTTATTTGCTGGAGTTTACATTCCGTCGTGACGGTAGTTCTACGTTCGGTGAGGGAAACCGTTGGGCGAATTTCCCGTCGGTGGCTGTAGGCTGGTCGTTTTCGGAGGAACCATTCATCAAACGCTTGACCGGAAGCTGGCTGAATTGGGGTAAGATTCGCGGTAGTTATGGAAAATCCGGACAGACATTCACGAGCGCTTACCTCGCTCACGGATTGATGAACATTATGGACAGGAACTTCTTCGGGAAGACGGGGGTGACGACTGACAAACCTGTGTCGCCTTATCTTACCTGGGAAAAGACAAATCAGTATGACCTGGGTTTGGATATGGATATGTTCAATTATCGTTTGAATATGAAATTGGATTACTATTACAAATATACCAGTTCGCTGATTTATGATATTCCGATTCCGGGCAGTTTGTATACGTTCGGTGCGCAGGTGGAAAATGCGATGGAAATTTCCAACGAGGGGCTTGAGCTGGAGTTGCAGGCAGATATCTTGCGGGAGAGTGCTGTGAGCTGGCGGATGAAATTCAATATGGCAAGAAACTGGAACCGTTTTGAAAAGTCGTATTCGGGGAAAGATGTAGTGGACGGTGACGGGACGCTACTGGTAGCCGGCAGACCTTTGAACGGTTTGTACGTGTGGGCACACCGGGGGTACTACAACTCGGATGCCGAGGTACCTCGCTTGTACAAGATAGACGGACAGGAGATATACTTCAACGGTGTGGCGACAGATGGAATCAGCGGCGCTGTCGGTAATTATCGTCTGCTTGACTTGGATGGCGACGGGAATCCGGATTCATATTATGCGGGTTCGCCGCTTCCTTTGGCTCATGGAGGATGGGTGAACGAATTGATGTGGAAGAATTTCGACCTGAACGTACTGGTGAATTTCACAATCGGGAGAAAAATGATTAACAACCGGATGGGGCTGGGGTTCAGCACACAGTCAGAGAATGGCCATTTGACGAAGTTGTTCGATTACCGCAAGTTGAGACCATGGGACGGGGTGAACAAGAATCCGAATGCTCCGGCATGGGGAAACTCCCTCAGTATGAATACGGACTCGGCTATCGAGAAGGTGCACCACCTTGCCTTGAAGCAAATAACCTTGGGATATAATCTTCCGGACAGGATATCCAAGAAGGCAGGGCTCTCGGGAGTACGTTTCTTCCTGACAGCAGAAAACCTGTTCTATTTGAGCAACTACTCGGGCGGAAATCCGGAAGTGGTGAATATTTACACGGGACGTGATAATGGCGATACTTATCCATTACCCAGAAAGTATACGTTGGGATTAACTCTTAATTTTTAACGGACATGAGAAGATATATTTACATATTGGGTTTGACAGTTTTGTTTTGGGGGACTTCTTGTGCGGATTTTATCAATATCCAGCCGGAGAATGCAACCACCTATTCTAATTATTACAAAAACGAGAAGGAGCTGGAGGCTGTGCTGACCGGCTTGCAAGTCTATTTGAGGCAGGCTGTGGGTGAGTTTACCGGTGGCGATATTTCCAGAGCCGGAGAGATATTGGATTACGACAGATCTTCGCGCAAGGGGTTGACATTGTCGAATGTAGGAACGTGGAAATATTATTATTACACGATTTATCAGGCGAATTTGATTCTGGAGAATACACACCGTTTCAAAGGAGACCCGGAGAAGCTGAAACCCTATATTCAGCAGGCATATTTCGCCAAGGCGGTGGCTTATTTCTACTTGGCGATGAATTACGGGCAGGTGCCGATTACAGGCTCTACAATAGAGTTCTCTAAGTTTCCTCAGAGCCCGATAAGCAGTGTGTTGGATGAGGCGGAAAAATGGGGACTGAAGGCGATGGATTTGCCGACATACGAGGATTTGGTGGCTACTTCAAAAGAATCCCGTATGAAACAGTATGGCAGCAAGGGTGCCGCGGCTGCTTTGTTGGCTCATCTCTACGCGTGGAGGGCCGGCGTGGAAGGCAAGAAAGAGTGTTGGGCGAAGGCCGAGGAGTATTGCACTATGCTCATAGAGGGGAAGGTAGGCAGTTACTCGTTGGCTGCGGATCCTGAGACCGTTTGTACAAGCGTGATGAAAGGAGGAAGCGCCGAGTCGATCTGGGAGATTTACTATGACTCACAAGAGGGTTTGCGCACTGATTTGCCGATCACCTTCCCGATAGCTCTGGGAAGTGCGCATCCGATTAACAATCAGTATTCAGACGGATATTACAAGAGTACGGTGAGAATGATGTATGCTCCCGAAGATTTGCGTAGGGATGCCTATTTTTGGAATATTGATGCGGATTCATTGTTCCTGATTTATAAGAGCAATGCGGAGGTTTATGCTGCAACGGAGCATAAACCGGGAGATTCCATCGTAGCAGCGGAGGACAACCAAAAGCTGAAACGGGCATTTTTGTATAAGTTCCGGTATGCACATTACATTAAGCTTGCGTACACCCCGGAACTTCAGTTTGCCGGAATCAACCAGTATAAGGTGATTTGGAGATTAGGCGAGATTTATTTGCTCCGTGCAGAATGTCGGGCCCGTCAGGGAAAGACAAATGCCGTAGACGATTTGAACGAGATCCGTCGCCGGGCTTATGGGGATGATATGCACGCTTTCCCGAACTCCGATGATGTGGAGAAAGGGCTGAGCGGGAATATCCAGCTGGCTATTTTCAGAGAGCGGGAGAAGGAGCTGGTGGCTGAATATCACCGTTATTTTGACATTATGCGTAACGGTTGGTGTTTCCTGAGAGGGGATGATACGCATGATTATATCAGGAAGGAGATTTCCGAGGCTTACGATAAGCTCACGGATAGAGATATTCAAGATGGCGCTTTGTATCTGATGTTGGGAGCGGACTGTTTCTCCAATAATGATTTGATTCGCCAAAACAGGTATTGGAATCGTCGTTCGAATTAAAAGAAGAATATTATGAGAAAAATGTTATATACAATATGGTTTTTGGGCTCGTTATTACATGTGGGGTGTACAAAAGACAATTATATCGACACAGGGATTAGTAACGGACGTTATCATGGGAATTTGATGCAGTATATGGCATCAAACTCCTACGATTGGGATTCTACGATTCTGTTGGTTCGCCATGCGGGAGAGGAGATGGTGCGACTTTTCGAGGGGAAAGACCCGGCACACAAGGAGATTACGTTTTTCGGTATCACGAATCATTCGATTCGTCGGCATTTGTTGGAATTCGGTCACAAACGGGTGTCTGACCTTGATCCGGAGTGGTGTCGTGAAATGTTGTTGAGACATGTGATCGACGGGAAACTCTATCGGAAGGACATTCCTTACGGAGAACCGACAACTTACGGAAGCCCGGGAACGGGAGGCAGCTACTTGACTACCTTGGCAGGTACGCAAATATGGGTGTTTATCATGAAGCAGTCGAAGAATGGAGTGGTAGAGAATGCGCCTAAGCCGATACACATCAGTTTTATGAACAGTCAGCCTATTTTTGCCATTGCCTCGGGAGATATCGAGCCGGACAATTGTATAGTGCACGCATTGGAATATAATTTCGCATTGGGGTATGAACAATAATTCAAAAAAGTACATGAAGATGAAACAAATAATGATATGGATGATATTGGCAGTGGGCCTGTCGGTCGGAGCCTGCCATCAGACAACGGTCGGCTACCTGTTGACAGAGAACGCATCTTACGACCCGGACACGATGTATATTCGCAAGACGTTAGATCCGGAATTGGATGCTGTCCGGATTGAGAATAAGGCTCCTTGGGTGAGTTTGGCGTTACAAGGATACGAGGGGACTCAGCAGATTTTATTCAGCGTGGAGTCGGTGACTTCGAATCAGGGAGAGGAGGCTGCGGCGATTTTCAAGAAAGACTTGACAATCCGTGGAGGCGGAGTTTTGCTGTACCCGTTAGAGAATGATGCGAAACCGGGCGTCTATAAGGTGTCGGTTCGATTGACGAATCCCGGATACTCTCACGTTTTGCGAGATGCCATGACGATCATCGTGGAGTGATAGATATAATTTTTTGAAGATTCACAATAGAAGTGCAATTCGTGTAGAATCTTCAGTCCTCTACCTTGCTCGCCCGAAGGCGAGCAAGGTAGAGGCTGAAGTGTTCTGACTGTGGTGCTGCTGTAAAGTATCACATCGTATGCCCGACAGACCGAACTTGTCTTTCAGTATCTGTTCCATCGGCTTGAGTGTGCTGGTCTCCGCCGTGTTCCCCGGCTCGATGCACATCGCCGGCGGGAAGCCGTCATGGTCCATGAACAGCCCCGGCTGTACAAGGGGCAGCGGACGGCCCTCTTTGCAGTGGCCAAACCGCACCAGTCCGCATTCCTCCTCCCGCTCAAAGAAGTAGTTCGTCGGGTTATAGTACACAACCTGCGTATTACGTTTCCAAAGCTTCTGGCTGCGCTTATACATATCTGCCTGTATCTCGCTGAACTCCGTGGCTGGTAGTGACAATGCCCTGTACACCTGCTCCAGCGTGCATTCCGGCCGCCCGAAGAACTTCCTGGTGTCCTCCAGCGGTGAGCGCTTTGACCCGGGATACAATATCCGGGTGTACACCGGCATGGACAGGATACTGTTAAGGTCGTTCCATCATCTGCGCGCTACCCCTTGATGGTATAGAGGTATGTGAAACGACCGCCTGGTTTAATGACAAGTCTCATCTTTGCAATATACCGTTATATACCACAAATTAATTAAGGAATATTTGACAAAAAAAGACCTTGGAGGGCCTGCTGGCAAATAAAATAGAAAAATTATTGTATCAAACTACCGAATATTGTTGTAATCTCGAAAAAAGTGTTTATATTTGGGGCATGAATCAGAATTAAACTCATAGAGTATGAAGTAGTTTTAAGTATATAAAAACGGACGTTTAAATTCATTATATTATACCACCTCTTTTCAGGGGTGTTTTTTTTGTTTTATACTTTATAATCATCTGACTATCAACTCTTATTAAGA
>NZ_CFKYFN010000095.1:0-37081 GCF_985060555.1 Odoribacter sp.
CAGACACCACCGGTCGGGCGTTCGGAAAACCTAACCGGACACTCGTTCCTGCTCCAATGGTCTTCCGCCACAAAACCCTCCATCTTCCGTCAGCACTACAGGGCAAAGAAGGAAAGTTTTATTGAATGAAAGGGCAGGCCACCCTGACCGGAGTACGAATACCTGGATTATTAGATCGGATTATTTCTATAAAATACTGATTATTAAATTAATCTCTAATGCATAAAGTATCAGAAAAACATCTGTTTGATAGAAGTTTATACTTTTTAGGTCACAGTTCGTTTTCCATGCAGTGATAACACGAACACCGGAGACGAATAAGTAACGAACTATATTAATCTGCAAGTAAAATGAGAGAAAAAACTCCACCATAAGCTATTTTGTTTGCCGGGTAGATACAAATCCATCCACATAAGGAGAGTCTGATTTGATTACGGCAAATGCTTGCCTGACGAGCTTGTTTGCAACAGTAATAAGAGCCACCTTGGAAGGTTTCCGTTGGCTTTCAATCGTGTGTAGCACTCTTTACAGGTTGTGTTACCACGTAATGCCGACCACGAGGCGGCATATAGCAGTGAACGCAGGCTCACATCCCCGTTACGGTTTATCCCACCTTTGATGTGCACGGATGTTCCGGATTGCTGGTATGTCGGGCATATTCCGATAAAACGGGAAATTTGCTTTGCGTTATCGAAATAGGAGAATCCTCCGGTAGCGACAATCAAGGCCGTAGCCAAAGTGATACCAATTTCTTTGATGGATGTAAGAAGTTTAATCTGCCTGTCAAACTCTGACGAAGCCAGGTCTGCAAGTTCAGATTCCAAAGACTCTATTTGACTGGCCAAAAAAGAATATGTTAAAGCAATAAATAACAAGCTTATCTTTACAAAAAATAACTGTTTTGCTATAGATTCATTAAAAGTATGCCAGGAAGCCTACGAAGATTTATTGGCAAATCTCATAGATGTAAATAAAGTTATAGAGCAAGCAGAAAATGATTCACTTGAAATAAATTTGCAATATCCATTCCCAACTACATATTCAGCTTCTCACACAAGTTATATATTCACAAAACATAATACGACAAATAATTTAAATATTCTTTCCCCACGTTTAAAAACTTCAAGCGAAGATGGAGGAACAACAGAAAGAAATGTATTGTTAGCTTCAATGGCAGCTAATAGTCATTGTTATTTCCAAAGTGGCACTGCTAACATAAAATCTATAACACATGTAAATATTTCCATTTTCTTTTGGTCTTTTATGATTCATGATGAGGTATGGGGACACCATAATGGTGCAAATGGATTAGGTGTAATTGGAGAAAATAATGGTAATTATGAATATGATTGGTTATATGCTTTAGATAATCACACAGGAGAATTTAATTGGGAATTTCGTAACGTATCTTCCAGTACAGATGGCGTTTCTATTAATCATAATTTTTTTGGTAAAAAAGTAAATCGATAGATCGGGATATTCAGTAAATATCCCTACCTAAAGATAAAAAAGTCAACTAATTCGCAATAATTTACACATGAATCAGTCGACTAATTTCCTAATATTTTAGGAATGTCCCTGGATCAACCACAGTTGTTTTGCTAAATCGTCCTTTTCAATTTCTCATTGATTCTGGCCCGGACTTTAATCATAGCATTCTTTTTCTTAATCCATTCGACAAGCCGTTCCATATCGCCTGCATTTTGAAATTCCAGAATCTTCTCGTCAGCCTCGCGGCAAAGGATTTCTACCCGGCGCATCTTATAATTATCCACAATTTTAGGCAATAGTTCGTCGAGCATCATCTCTTCGGTCCGCATCGAGGAATCTTTCAGGGTCCAAAGTTTACTCAATTCATAGGGTTCGCTCAGAATATCCGCGACAAGTTCACAAATCGACACATCCGGGTTGCCGATAAAATACTTAGAAGGGATAAATCCGGGATTCCGATAATTCTTCCGGTATTCATTCTGAATTTCTCTCAAACGGGGATTCAACATTTCCAGTTCGTCCTCAGCCAGTTCGTGAATGATATATTCCCCGACAGTAACCGAATAAGGCATCCCGTCACGCTCTTCTTCGTAAAGCTCCTGTCCTCCGAAGAGCAACAAATAACGCACCAACACCATTTCTTCGGTGTCGCAAGGCGTCACCTGAACAGTCTTGGCCGGAGTCAGAGTCACCCGAGGGGGCTGTTGAGTGGGCGATTTATAGGGCAAAGGGGTCGGATCGCCGACTTTTTCTTTCCGGATACGGGCGATCTCATTGTAAAGGAGCTTTTCTTCCACCTTCATTTGGTTCGCAGTCTCCTGAACATATACCGAACGGGTGATCGTATCGGGAATCAACGAAATACTCCTGACGATATCTGTAATCAACTTCGCTCTTTCTATCGGATCACTACCCGCTTGTGTCAACAATAATTTTGTCTTGAAATGAATAAAATCCGTTTCATGCCCGGAGATATACTCCAACACTTCTTCGGCAGTATGCGCCTGCGCATAGGAATCGGGGTCCTCGCCGTCGGGCAAGGACACGACACGGACATTCAATCCCTCTTCGAGTACCAGGTCGATCCCGCGTAGAGACGCTTTTATTCCCGCAGCATCACCGTCATAGATGATCGTTACATTCGGGGTCAAACGGCGGATCAGACGGATTTGTTCGATCGTCAGAGAAGTACCCGAAGAAGCCACGGTATTTTCTATCCCCTTTTGGTGAAAAGAGATCACATCGAGATATCCCTCTACCAAATAACAACGATTGTGCTGTACAATACTTTTCTTGGCAAAATAGATCCCGTACAGCGTACGGCTCTTGTGGTAAATCTCAGACTCCGGAGAGTTGAGGTATTTGGCACTTTTCTTATCGTTGGTCATAATCCGGCCACCGAAAGCAATGATCTTACCGGCCAAATCACGAATCGGGAACATCACCCTGGCACGGAAACGATCGAACAGTCCGCGTTCCGATTCTATGGTCAGTCCCGTTTTTACCAAAAACTCTTTTTTATATCCTTTTTCTAAAGCTGCTTTCGTGAAACCGTCCCAAGCTTCGGGACAATACCCCAAACCGAATTTCTCGATCGTCCGATCATCCAATCCCCGACGACGAAAATACCCCAACCCCACCGATTTCCCTTCATCGGTATGCAACAGTTGCTGTACGAAAAATTCTTCGGCATAATTGGTCACGATCAGCATACTTTCCCGCTCGCTCTTCTCTTGCTTTTCGTGTTCCGAAAGCTCTTTTTCTTCGATGATAATATTATATTTAGCCGCCAGCCAACGCAGAGCCTCGACATAAGACAATTGTTCGTGTTCCATAATGAAATTCACCGCATTCCCGCCTTTCCCGCATCCGAAGCATTTATAAATACCCTTCGACGGGGAGACCGTAAAAGAACCTGTTTTTTCATTATGAAAAGGACAACAGCCCACATAATTCACCCCTCTCTTCTTCAGACTTACAAAGTCGGAAATCACTTCGTAAATATCTGCAGCATCGAAAATCTTCTGTATCGTCGCTTGATCAATCATAGTACAAAGGTAAGAGGTAAAAAGGAAAAAGATAAAAGGTAAAAGGTAAAAAGTAAAAGGTTTTTCTATTTATTATATTTCACAGTATTTTAACTACATTACAATCACGCTTTGGCACAATATTTGTACTTTTGCGTCCCATGGAAACGATATATATTCAAAACGTTTTCATGTGCAAATTTAATTTTATCATGACAGAAAGCGAATTTAATCGGGCAAGAGAAGAACTATTAGAAAATATTTCTGAGTTATTTTTAAAATATGGCTTAAGAAGTACTTCAATGGACGATATCTGTTCGCATCTCAAGATCTCGAAAAAAACTTTATACCAATATTTCAGTAATAAAGACGATCTTGTCGAACAGATCATGATGCACCGTAGAAATAATTACCGTACACAGAAGGATATCGAAGAACTGAAACAACATAATTCTGTAGAGATCATGTTGACGATCAGAGACCATATCATCCGGAGCTTCAACAGCAGGATGCCGGCGAATTTATTCGATTTAAAGAAATACCATCCGGATGTTTATCAACGAGTAAATAACAAAGATCAGATTTTTATCCAAAATTTATTTAACGAAGTGATCGACAAAGGGATACGGGATGGTTATTTCCGGTCTGATATCAATCGTGAGATCCAGGTCTACCTGTTTGTAAAGCAAATGTCTCTCATCGGTGAGCCGGAAATGATCAGTGAATTGAAATATCCGATTTCTACGATCGTCTCTACGATTGTAGAAAATATTATCCGCAGTTTCGCGACTCCCCAAGGGATGCATGAATTGGAACATTTACTTTATAATAAACCTCATGAAAAAACAACTAAGCCATGAAAAAGAACAGATCTAACTTTCCCAGGAGCTATGCTGTTTAGCTGAATTTCGGGATATAAACGTGTATAATCAAAATCAAAAATCTAATAATTAAAGAGAATGAAAAGAGGAGTATTAATCATTTTTGTTGCGATTCTCATTCCGTGTTTGCTGCAAGCCCAGACCACACCGAATGATCCCCAGCGTCTGACGCTAGAACAAGCGGTAAATTTTGCCGTAGAGCACAACAAAGAACTACAGGCATCCCAAATGAATATCGAATTGAGAAATAAAATGGTGACAGAAGCCATTTCTCAAGGTTTGCCTCAAATCAACGGCGATCTGAACTATAGCACCAATTTCAGATATAAGATGAGTTTCCCTGGATCGGAATCGTCTACCGTACTGAAAGACCAGTCGAGCGTCGGGGTTACCGTTAACCAACTGCTATTCAGTGGTGAATGGATATTGGGAATACAAACCAGTAAGATTGCTAAACTGATTGCTTCTCAGCAAGTGGATGTAACCGAATTGGATATTAAAGAAACGGTTTATAATTCGTATTATACCATCCTGGTGAGCGAACGCCTGATGGAAATCGTAAAGCAGAACCTGGAAAATATGAGCCAGATACAGCGTCATACCGAAAATATGCTGGCAGCAGGTACTGCCGAGCCGACAGACGTCGATCAGATCCGCATCACTGTCGGACAGTTGAAAAACAGCCTTCTGGCTATGCAACGGACAGTAGACGTAAACTATAATTTATTGCGCCTGCAACTGGGTTTACAAGCCGGGACTCCGATCACCCTGGCCGATCAACTGGATAATTTTCTGGAAGTCGGTAATTTCCTGAAACTGGCCGGCCAGGAATTCGATATCAACCAGAATGCCCAATACAAACTGATGGAGACCCAGGAGGAATTACAAAAGAAAATGGTAGGATTGAAAAAATGGGCTTATTCACCGACGATCTCTGCAAACTACGGTTACACCTATAAAATCCTGAAACCTAGCTTGGATTTCAGTCCGAAACATTCAGCTACCATTACGATGAGTATTCCTATTTTTTCAGGTCTGCAACGTAAAGCGCAGCTCGATCAGGAGAAAATCACGCTGGAACAAACCACGCTGAACAAGAGTTTATTGGCGGATCAATTGAACTTACAGGAAGAGCAATATAAATTCGCCCTGAAAAATGCTTTGGAAGATTATAACCTGCAAAGTGAGAATATTCAGGTTGCCCGGAAAGTGCTGGAAAATTACCAGTATAAATACAATGCCGGAGCCGTATCCAGTTTAGATCTGACCCAGGCCAACAATAATTACCTGACCGCAGAAAACAACTATACTTCGGCTTGTTTAACATTATTACAGGCACAAACTCAACTGGAGAAACTGTATAACGAGCTAAAATAATCAGGAGTGAATAGTCGGAAAGCGATCTTTTAGCTCTGTAATTGAAAAAGAAACAAATTAAATATTGAAAACAATGATAAAGAACGTAATTTTATCTACCCTCGCGATTGCTGTATTAGCCGGTTGTTCAGGAAAGAAAGATTCTGACAAAGATACCAGCGTAGTTGAAGCTATCCCGGTGAAAGTTCAAAAACTGGAAAAAGAAAACATTGCCCGTACCCTGGACTACACAGCAAATTTACAGGCAGACGAGCAAGTGTATTATGCACCTGCAGCTACCGGACGTATTGAAAAAATCTATGTAGAAGTTGGGGACCGGATTAAAAAAGGACAATTATTAGTCGAAATGGACCGGACGAATCTGCAACAAGCCGAAGTCCAGTTAAAAAATCTGGAAACCGAATACAACCGGGCTAAAATGCTGAATGAAACTCAGAGTATCAGTAAGCAAGCCTACGATGCTGCAGTGACCCAATATGAGGTAGCTAAATCGAACGTAGACTTCCTGAAAGAAAATACCCGGATGTTGGCTCCTTTCAACGGAGTAGTGACCGGAAAATATTTCGAAAACGGAGAAGTATATACAGGAGCTGCTTTCGGTGGTGCTTCCAAACCATCGATCATTGCAATTGAAAAAATCAATCCCCTGAAAGCCTACGTAAATCTTTCGGAACAATATTTCTTATCGGTAAAGAAAGGCACGAAAGTAGAATTGAAAAGTAGCCTTTACCCCGACCGGATATTCGAAGGACAGGTAAGTATCGTTTATCCGACGATCGATCCGGCTTCGAGAACTTTCACCGTTGAAGTGAAGATTCCGAACGATGACGAAGCATTACGTCCCGGTATGTACGGAACCATCAATTTCTTTATCGGAAATACCGAAACCGTTGTTGTTCCTGCTATCGCTGTGTTGAAACTTCAGGGTGCGAATGACCGCTACGTATTCATCAACAAAGACGGTAAAGCCAAAAGAGTATCCGTGAATTTAGGGAAGCGTTTTGAAGATAAGATCGAATTGATCAGCGACGAAATCCAGGAAGGAGACGAATTGATCGTTGTCGGTCAGGGACGTGTTATCGACGGTTCACCCATTACTATCACTCAATAAGATAAATACATCAAATAAATAGTAAGAATATGAGTATATACAATACAGCGGTCAACAAGCCTATTTCCACATTAATGGTATTTATCGCCATTATGGTATTAGGTGTTGCCTCTTATATACAGTTGCCGGTGGACCAATACCCTAAGATGGACCCGCCCTACCTCACAGTGATGGCAACTTATCCGGGAGCGAATGCTTCGGATATTGAGGAAAATGTAACCAAAATCCTGGAAGATCAATTGAACTCCGTAGATAATCTGAAAGAGATGACCTCTACGTCCTATGACAACTTAGGAGTAATCTCTCTGGAGTTCGAATGGGAAGCCAATCTGGACGAAGCATCCAACGACGTACGTGACGCTGTCGATAAAGCAATGCAAAATTTGCCGGACGATATCGACCGACCGACCATTATGCGTTTCAACACGTCTATGATGCCGATCCTGATTTATGCCGTCACGGCCGACCAATCTTATCCCGGTATAGACAAGATTCTGGATGACAAACTGATCACCCGTTTGAACCGGGTAGACGGTGTAGCTTCTGTGATCGTTGCCGGAGCACCGGAACGTGTGGTTTATGTCGATTTAGACCCGAATAAACTGGATGCTTACAACCTGACTCTCGAACAGATCGGTAACAAAATTCTGGCAGAGAACAAGGATGTTTCTTCCGGTAATGTGAAAATGGGGCTGATGGACTATGCCTTGCGTGTAGAAGGGGAGTTCGCAGAAAGCGACCAGATCAAAAATATCGTACTCGGCACTCAAAATAATAAAACCATCTATTTGCATGATGTTGCTGTCGTGCGGGATACGATCAAAGACATCACACTGGAACAAACGATCAACCGGGGACGCGGCGGTGTACTGATGATCACCAAACAAACCGACGCCAATGCCGTTGCCGTAGCTAAAGAAGCGAAAAAGCAACTGGAATTGGCGATGAAAGAATTGCCTTCGGACATCAACTTCCAAATCATTTCGGATAACTCGGACTTTATCGTAAAGTCGATCAACAACCTGCAGGAAACATTGATGTACGCTTCGATCTTTGTGGTATTGGTCGTATTTCTGTTCTTAGGACGATGGAGGGCCACCTTTATCATTGCTCTGACCATCCCGATCTCACTGATTGTCGCCTTCATCTATTTGTTTGCAACGGGTGAGTCTCTGAACGTAATTTCACTGTCCTCCCTCTCTATTGCAATCGGTATGGTGGTAGACGATGCCATCGTAGTGTTGGAAAACGTAACGAAACATATCGACCGGGGAAGCCGGCCACGTGAAGCAGCCAAATACGGAACGAATGAAGTATGGTTGTCTGTAATCGTCACCACACTGGTAACCGTAGCTGTGTTCTTCCCGCTGACCCTGGTAACCGGAATGACCGGAATCTTGTTCAAACAGTTGGGATGGATCGTTTGTATCACCGTATGTACCTCGACACTGACGGCTATTTCTCTGACTCCTATGCTTTGTTCACAATTAATGCGGATACAGGAAAAGACCAGTAACAGCAAGTTCAGCTTTTACAATTTCGTATCCCGGCAATTGGATAGGCTGGATTCAGGTTATGAAAGACTGATCCGTTGGGTACTGCATCATAAAACATTCGTCATTTGTTTCATGACTGCCATCTTCCTGGGGTCTTGCAGCCTTACGCGTTTTATCAAAACCGACTTTATGCCGCAGAACGACCAGAGCAATATGACTGTATATGCAAAAATGCAATCCGGTCAACGGGTAGAAGAGACGAAAAGAGTCGCTTTACAGATCGACTCAATGATCCGGGCAGATATACCGGAAATTACGATCATCAACTTGTCGTACGGTAGTGAAGAAGAAGCTTCCTTCGCTTCTATGATGAACAGTACCGGTAACAATATCCTGAATATGCGTTTACGTACCGTAGATATTAAAGACCGTGAACGGAGTATTTTCGTCATTGCCGACCAGGTTCGTTCTATCTTGAAGAGTTTCCCGGATGTACTGCAATATACAGTCAGTACCTCATCCAGCGGTGGTTCTATGGGTAGCAACTCTGTCGATATCGAAATTATGGGTCACGATTTCAACACAACCACCCGTTTGGCTCAGGATATCGCAGTGAAAGCCCGTCAGATCCCGGGAGCCGAAGATATCAAAATCAGCCGGGACGACGATAAAGCCGAACTCCAGATTGCTTTAGATCAGGATAAACTGGCTCGTCATGGTTTGACCACTTCAGAAGTCGGTTCTTATGTCCGTAACCGGATCTACGGTTTCCGTAACAGTAAATTCAAAGAAGACGGAGAAGAATACGACATCATCGTCCGCCTGGATGAGAAATACCGTTCTTCTCTGACGGAGATCGAAAATATCCTGATCATAGACGGCCACGGCGAAAAAATACGTCTGAAAGAATTGGGTGAAATCAAAGAGTACTTCTCACCGCCAAATATCGAGCGTAAAAGCAAACAGCGTATCCTGAAAGTGTCTATCACTCCGGCAGCTGGCGTAGCTTTAGGAGATATCGCACAGGCATCACAACAGATTATCGACAATCTGGAAGATGTACCTCAGGATGTCAGTCTTTACATCGGTGGTAACTACGAAGACCAGCAGGAATCCTTCAGTTCTTTGATCTGGCTGTTACTGTTGTCCCTGATGTTGGTATACATTGTGATGGCCGCTCAGTTCGAATCTTTCAAGATGCCGTTCATTATCATGTTGGCCATTCCGTTTGCATTCACAGGAGTAATTCTGGCCCTGTTGCTCACGAACACCACCTTGAGTATCGTGGCTGCCTTGGGTGCTATTATGTTGGTCGGTATCGTGACGAAGAACGGTA
Source organism: Odoribacter sp. (assembly GCF_985060555.1). NCBI lineage: Bacteria > Pseudomonadati > Bacteroidota > Bacteroidia > Bacteroidales > Odoribacteraceae > Odoribacter > Odoribacter sp. Next base: position 9,720 of record NZ_CFKYFN010000095.1, read on the forward strand.
TTGTGTTGATCGACTTTATCAACCTGATGCGTGAAAGAGGTATTCGCTTGTACGATGCTATTGCACAAGCTTGTCGTTCCCGTCTGCGTCCGGTATTGATGACCTCTTTGACTACGATTCTGGGTATGGTACCGATGGCGATCAGTGCAGGTGAAGGTTCCGAAACCTGGCGGCCAATGGGTATCGCAGTAATCGGTGGTATGGTTTTCTCCACCATCATTACGATGATCATCGTCCCGGCCGTATACGCTGCTATGGACAAAAGCGGTAGCCGTGACAAGAAAAAGGCACTGGCCAAAGAATTTAAATTTATGAAAGACTTCGATCCTGAAAAAGATCTACCCAAAAAGTAATCGATAATGCAGATTTACAGTTTCAGACCGATATTAAAGTCTGAAATTGTAAATCAAAAATCAAAATCAAATATGAAGAAAGCAGTATTCATAACATACAACCAAGCCCTGACAGAGCGAGTAGCTTTTCTCCTCGATCAATTACAGATCAAAGGATTTACACAATGGCCTCTGGTTAACGGAGCAGGAACAGAAACCGGAGAACCTCGTATGGGATCTCATACCTGGCCGGAAATGAACTCCGCCACCATTACCATCGTCGAAGAAGAAATGGTGCCCCTGATTCTGAAATACGTCAAAGCGTTGGATGAAGTAAACAAAGAAAACGGTATCCGGGCTTTTGTCTGGGATATTACCGATATGTATTAATCCGAAAACTCAATAGGGTCTGCGCAAAGCAACTGCACAGACCCTATTCAAAAATTCTCTTTCTTAACCACAACCGACAATCTGCCTAAGTGGCAGTAAAATAGTTTCAACTTTCTTTCAGCGGTTTAAAGCCGCGTCCCAGAATTTCTTTCGAATCGATTACATTGATAAAGGCTTCGGGGTCGATTTCTGCAATCCGATGCCGTAAAATCATCATTTCACGGCGTGTGAGGATGGTGTAGATCATATTGCGGCTTTCTCCCCGATACATACCGACAGCCGGCAATAAGGTTGCTCCCCGGTTGATATCCTTGATAATGACATCCTTCACCGGATCTAACTTATCAGTGACAATCATCAGGGTCTTATGTACAGCAGCACCGTCGATTACCAGATCGATCACTTTTCCTTCGATAAATACGATAATCCAGGAATACATCGGTAAACGCCAGTCACCGAAAGCAACAACCGTCGACAACGTAATGGTACAGTCGACAATAATCACCAAAGTTCCAAGCGATATGTGGGTATATTTATTCAAAATCATAGAAATGATATCGGATCCTCCGGAAGTTGCCCGTGCCTTAAAGATCATACCGATCCCGATACCATAAACAATTCCTCCGAAAATAGCGGACAACAACTGTTCGTTCAGTAACGTACGATCCGTAATACCGGGCTCCAACAAGGCATCATAGCCGTATAAATAGTGGATGAGACGCATAAATGCCGGAATAGCGAACGTACAGATAATGGTTTTTACCCCGAACATACCTCCCAAAAAGTAAATTCCCAACAAGAGTAAAGGAACGTCCATACACAGGGCTGCAATTTCAGTCTCCCACCCCCACAAATGGTGAAATACCATAGACAATCCGTAAGTTCCTCCGGGAGCAAACCCATAAGGCTCAGCAAACATCACCGCCCCCAGGGCAAAAACAAAACATCCGCCCAACAACCAGGCATAGGTTATAAAAAAATCTTTAGAGAGAAATTTCTCTTTCGTAACAAATCCCATATTGACTTTAGATTTATGATTTTGATTTATGATTTAACGCCGCCAAAATTACGAATTGTTTTCGGCATTTTCTTGGCATAAAATATTTTCAACATGTTTTGTTTATATCTGTATATCAATCTATTAAACAACAAGACACAGGCATATTTATACAAGAAAGAGCATATTTATACAAAAACAGGAAATCGCATTGAAAACGATTGAAGCCCTATACGGCAATAACAGGATAAGGTGAGTAATCGTAAAGTTGTATTTTCCCTTTCAAGAGGGATTCAGGAACATCGATCAGCCGTTGATTGCTACTTCCCCTGAAAAGCAAATCGGTATCCCGCAAATGCTGATTAAAACGTCCATCTACCAAAACATCGATATAAGGCAAGATTTGTGCCAACCGGGCAGACCGGCACACCTCTTCGTAGCGATAACCGGTATAACACCAAATATTCTTTTTGCTTTTGTTTTTAATCAACTTAGCCAATTCAGTAAATGCTTCGACTTGCTCCAAAGGGTCTCCCCCACTAAAAGTAATATTTGAAAAAGGATCGGTCAGCAAGCGTTCGGCCACCTCTTCTACTCCGACCGCATGCCCATGCTCACGTTCCCAGGATTGGGGATTATGACAACCGGGGCAATGATGCCGGCATCCTGCCGCATAGAGAGAGGTCCGGAATCCCGGACCATCTACCACGGTATCTTCGATAATATCCAATAAAAACAGGTTCATCGCTAAACTAATTATGTCTGACCCGATCATTCAATTCAGCCAGTTTCGCCTGATTCCAGCGATTTGTCGTACCGACCAGATATCCGGTAATCCGTTGCAGGCGATCGATATGATGTCCTCCGCAATTGGGGCATTCTTCCAAACCGTCGGTCGCGTCTTCATGTCCACAATCCATACAGCGGTTACGGTTGTGATTGACAGAACAATACCCCATATTATAGCGGTCCATCATGTCTACCACCGACATAATCGCATCCGGATTGTGGGTTGCATCTCCATCGATCTCTACATAGAAGATATGCCCTCCGCGGGTCAGATCATGGTAAGGAGCTTCTATTTCTGCTTTATGCCGGGCACTGCATCGATAATAGACAGGCACATGATTCGAGTTCGTGTAATATTCCCGGTCGGTCACTCCCGGGATGATTCCGAAACTCTTTTTATCCTTCTGAGTGAATCTCCCGCTCAATCCTTCGGCAGGAGTAGCCAATACACTATAATTGTGCTGCCAGCGCTCCGAAAATTCATTCGCTTTATCCCGGAAACGGGTTATAATTCGGATCCCTAACTGCTGTGCAGCCGGATCTTCTGCATGGTGCTTACCTGTCAACGCGACCAAACATTCGGCCAAACCGATAAAACCGATCCCCAGTGTCCCTTGATTTATAACACTCTCTATCGTATCTTCAGGTTTCAACTTCTCCGTTCCTACCCACAGAGAACTCATTAAGAGAGGGAATTGCTTTGCCCGGGCAGTTTTCTGAAACTCAAACCGACGATGTAATTGCAAAGCCGTCAACTCAAGGAGTTCGTCCAATTTCGAGAAAAATGTCCGGATTCTTTCTTCCCGTTCGGAAATATCCATACATTCGATAGCCAGACGTACAATGTTTATCGTCGAGAAAGAAAGATTTCCCCTACCGATGGAAGTCTTCTCTCCGAAGCGGTTTTCAAAAACCCGGGTCCGGCATCCCATGGTAGCCGTCTCATAGCGAAAACGCTCCGGATCGTCGGCTTTCCACAATTCATGCCGGTTAAAAGTAGCGTCCAGGTTGATGAAGTTGGGAAAAAAACGCCGGGCACTGACTTTACAAGCAAAAACATATAAGTCGTAATTGGGATCCTGAGGTAAATAATTCACGCCCCGTTTCTTTTTCCAGATCTGAATCGGAAAGATAGCCGTACCTCCGCTTCCCACTCCCCGATAGGTAGAGGTCAGCATTTCCCGAATAATACAACGGCCTTCGGCAGAAGTATCCGTACCGTAATTGACAGAACTGAAAACAACCTGATTGCCTCCCCGGCTATGAATGGTATTCATATTATGGATAAAAGCCTCCATAGACTGATGTACACGACTTACCGTCCGGTTGATCGCATGTTGTAAAACCCGCTCATCCCCGCTCAAACCGTCCAGCTCAATCCGGACATAATCTTTGATGGGAAAATGGTACAGGTGTTTGTAATCTTCGCCGGTAATCTCTTCCAATACTTTCACCTCTTCGATAAAACTATTCCGCACATAAGGTGCCAGATAAAAATCAAAAGCCGGAATCGCCTGTCCGCCATGCATTTCATTCTGAGCCGTCTCGAGCGAAATGCAACCGAGGATGCTAGCCGTCTCGATCCGTTTTGCCGGACGGGATTCACCATGACCGACATAGAATCCGTTTTTCAGGATCTTATCCAAGGGATGCTGTACGCAGGTGAGACTTTTGGTCGGATAATAATCTTTATCGTGTATGTGCAGATATCCTTGCCGAACGGCATTTTTTACTTCTTCTACCAACAAATAATCGTCGACAAACGGCTTTGTCGTTTCACTGGAAAATTTCATCATCATCCCGGCAGGCGTATCCGCATTCATATTGGCATTTTCCCGGGTCACCTCATTCGATTTCGTCTCTATGATTTCCAAAAAAATATCCCGGGTTTTCGCTTTACGGGCCACACTACGCTGATTCCGGTAAGCAATATATAATTGAGCCACATCTTTACGGCGGCTCTTCATCAATTCGATTTCCACACAGTTTTGAATATCTTCGACACTCATCTGCTCCTGTCCCCGGCAAGCGATACGATCGGCAATTTCATGTGCCAATTGCATATCTTCTCCTTTATCGGTATGCAGCATCGCTCTTCTCACTGCAGCAACGATTTTCTCCTCATTAAAGCCAACTACACGGCCATCTCTTTTCAATACAGTCTGAATCATTATTTTACTTTTTAATCATAAACCGATAACCCATAAGGCAAGGAGAGGACAAAAAAAAGACAAGCGAATCCTTCTTTCCGGCCTTTCCTCGAAAGCCTCAGAAAACAATAATTACGGCAGGTCTTCTGACTTACTCCCGGTTTAAACAACCTTCCCGCCAATAACGGCAGTGGTTCTTCTCGGGTTTAAACCGCTCTACGGAGCTTACAGCAGCGGGACTGTCCGGGATTCTCACCCGATTCCCTTTTCATCTCATCCCTACGCTAGGATAAGAACCGAAATCAAGACAAAAATAGAAAGTTTTTTACGAAGAGAAAAATATTTTCAGAAACTTTTCTGACATTTTTTCAAAGTAACAGATTATCAAAGTTTTCCAATACAAATCTTTTAATCTAGAATCCGGCACATTCAAACTATTGATAATCAACATATAACTACAAAACAAAATTCAAATCATCAAGCAATCAAACATTTAAAAGTTTTCCAAAATAAAAATCCAAAAATTAATCGAGTTAATATTTTTCAGCATTGATATTTTATTCTTCGTCTTTTACTTTTGATTTTTCATTTTGTAGATATTCCACCCAAATTCGGGCTGCTTCTTCCACTGTTTTGAGACAAGGACGTTTTTTATAATATTCGGGTGTCCGGGCTTCAGGCACCGGATCGAACCCGATTCTTGAGGGAGTCACCCCCAACAATTCACCGCAGATCAACGAACCGTTACGCTTCACAAATTTCTCTGCCAATTGTTGTACCAGTCTATAATTCGCTTCTTTCCCTTCCCTATCTTTTCCCTCTACACAACCTGTTTCGAGGCCTGCCAATATAAACATTCCGCAAGCAGCACCGCAAGTCATTCTCATCCGACCGATCCCTCCACCGAACGAAGCCGACATCCGTAATGCCTGTTCGAAAGTATAACCATACTCGTCTGCAAAAGCAGCACATACCGACTGTGAACAATTGTAGCCTTGCCGGAATAATTCGACGGCACGCTGTATCCGGTCTTCCATCATCCTATTTTTTAATGTCCGGCAAAAGTAACGAAAGACCGTGAGAATAGGAAATCTATTTCTTCTATTGCGTAATAATATTCCCTTGCAAATCTATATCCAAAGCCATATCGAGTCCCGGTTGTTGTTTAGGGGTCAAAACAAAATGATACCGATCTCCCTGAGGGAATTGCCGATAGTCGACGCCCCGTACGGTATAGTTTTCATAAGCGGTACTATTCAGGACTTCTTTCACCACCGCAGGGACTTCGGAAAACAATACCGGCCATTCTGTATACTGCCAGTTCATCGAGCGATCGAAATAGATTTGTTTAGCTTCGTTGCCGTCCAGCATATTCGCCTGATATGCCCCGTCGGACCATTTCCCGACTTCAGTCAGTAAAGCCTGCCTATAATTTTGAGTAACAAAAGTAAGAATCGTCTGAGGAATATCGTTTCCACTATAATCTTCAACGACTGCCCGGTGCAGATAAGCTTCGGCATCAGCCCAAATCGTCACCTCATTCGCCCCGTTCTCCAATTCCACCGCATACCAATCGGGATAATTTTTCCGTTCGAGCACTTCTGTAGCCGCATCCGGCGTCCATAAAGTAGGAGGATAATCAATGCTATTGGCAATAAAATCTTTTATCGCAGCAGGAACCGAGGTATAAGTGACCGCATATTCTGCCTGCAACCAGATCCCGGAGGTATTGAACCAGGCTTCATATTCACGTCCGTTCAAGGTAAAGTCGGCCTCCCGGAAAACTCCTTTAGATTCCCATTCTACACCGGTAGCACCCGGATATTTAGCCTGAAAAGCCAATTCTACCGCTTTCCCCGGCCTATCGTCATCTTTATCCGAAGCATCGTCCCGGCAAGCAACGAACATACCCGAACCCAAAAATCCAAGTAATACAACTATTAATCTCGTTTTCATATTCTTTCGTTTTTTCTATTCCTTACGAAAAAAGAAAGAAAATGTTCGAGCTTATAAAATCCGATTCGAATACATGTCTTCGAAGTTAGAAAACTTTCCGTTTATTTTCTGTGCTTCTTCTCCTTCGGGATTCAGTTCGAGTGCTTTTTTCAAATCTTCGACAGAACCGTTTTTATCTCCTTTCATCAGTTTTGCCCGTCCCCGCTCACTGTAAGCACGCGCAAATTCCGGTTTCAATTCTATCGCTTCATCGAATAGTTCGATGGCCTTATCCGGTTGTTCACGGGCAATATAAAGCGTTCCCAGTTGCAGATACGCTTGTTCGTTAAAAGGATTCAGCCCGGTCACCACTTCATAATCCTGCTCTGCAGCCTGATCGTCACCCAAAGCTTCATGCAGACGCCCCCGGATCAAAAAAGCGTTTTCTTCTTCGGGCATCAAACCGATCACCTTTTCGATATCCTGTAATCCATCTTTATAATCCCGAGTAGACAGCATCATCTCTGCCCTCAGCAACAATGCTTCGGCAAAATCCTCCTTTATCGTAATCGCCTGAGACAAAGAGACGATCGTTCCCAATACATCGCCAGCAGCTTTTTTAGCCTTCGCAGCCAGATAATAAGCCGAAGCATTGGTTGCATCCAAAGCAATTACCCGGTTACAATCGGCAATGGCCGCTTCATATTTTTCAGCCATAAAATTCAGGTTGGCCCTCATTAACAAGACAGGAATATTATCAGGCTCGATATCGACCAAACGTCCTGCCGTTTCTATCGCTTCTTCCATCCGATCTTCGCGGTTATAGGCCCCGACCAAATGTTCGAGTACTTCCACATCCTCTTTCAATTTCAATGCTTCATTGAAACAACGGATAGCATAAGTATTCTTACCGATCTTCAATGCTTTGATACCATCGTATTTCAATACATCGAAATTGCGGTTCAATTTAGTCTCTTCGGATTCATCTGTTTCTCCGAAGAATAAAGATTTCAGAAAATTAGCCATATCGATTCAGCGTTTAATCACCATTTCATCGACAAAATTAAGCATTTTTATATTTCCTGCCAGCAAAAATAGATTTAATGACAGGGTTCCTTTTGACAAGGTTGTCCGGGCAGCTCCAATTCTAAAGTAGCATGTCCGATGCCGGCCTTCTGTAACCGGCATTTTAGTTCACTTTTTATCTGTTCCATTTCTACCATATCTGCAACGACGATATGCGCAGTCAGAGCAATTTCTGTCGTACTCAACCCCCAGATATGCATGTGATGGAAACTATCCACCCCGGGAGTAGTTGAAATAATCTGCCCGATCCGGTCATAGCTGATTCCCTGAGGCACCCCGTCCAACGACAAACGAAGACTATCGCGCAATAATCCCCAGGTGGAATAGACGATAAAAAGAGCGATCAGTATGCCGGTCAACGGGTCCATCATATACCAGCCGGTATGCTGAATAACAATTCCCGAGACAACTACCCCGACAGAAACCAATGCGTCGGCAGCCATATGCAAATAGGCCCCTTTTACATTCAGATCTTTTTCTTTGTCTTTCACAAACAACCAGGCAGTCAGCGCATTGACCAACACTCCGACTCCGGCTACCCACGCCACGGCATCTCCATCTACCGGACGAGGATGGAATAATTTATCTATACTCTCCCCCAAAATAAATCCGACAGCGACCAACAAAATAACTGCATTCAGCAGAGAAACCAGAATCGTACTTTTCTTATAACCGTAAGTATATCTCAAAGTCGGACTCACTTTAGCCAGACGAAAAGCCAGCATGGCCAATACCAAACTGAACACATCTCCCAGATTATGCCCGGCATCCGAAATCAATCCCAATGAATTATACCAAAAACCGGCAATAAATTCGGCAACGACAAATCCGGCATTTAAAACAATACCTATGACAAAAGCTTTATTCAGCGAAGTAATCCCAAGGGATCGGTGGTCATGATGGTCGTGTGACATATTTTTCGATTTAAATTTGTTTCTTCAAGCCGACTTTTTCCGATGCAAAAGGCGGGTCATCATAAAAGATTGTTTATAAAATATAAACAAGGGCAGCGAAACTCCGATGACCAAAGCAAACAGTACGAATAAAGCCGTCAAGCCATTCCGGAAAATTTCTACGATCAACTGTTGCAACACCAGCGGGTCGTCATTTTTCATAAAACGAATCAGAGCTAAAATTGTTTTATAAGCATACATACCCGGAATCATAGGCAAGAGAGAAGGGAAAGAGAATACCTCGGCCGGACAATGAATCAATTTGGCGAACCACATGCTTCCCATCCCAATCGTAAAAGCAGCGATCAGGGTAGAAGAAGTAAGATCCAAAGGAGTCTGATGGAGAAGGTAGTAGCGACAAGCATGCCCAACCGCTGCCAATAAAGCTGCTATAAAGACCGCTTTTTTCGGAGGATTCGAAATCACAGCAAAACCGATAGCGGCAATTGCAGCTAAAAAACCGTCGAACAAGACCGACAACCCAAATTCAGTATTCATATTTATCATTTCTAAATTACAACACTTCTTTTCCCAGGATCAGCAAAGTCATCGACAACCCTAAGGCAATACATATAATCAAGATAGCGGCATTGATCGCCCTGGAAAAACCGATCAGGACATGCCCTTCCAGGATATCCAGGATAGAATTGATTAAAGGAACTCCGGGGATTAAAAAAAGTACACTCGTACCTAAAGCGACATCCTGAGTGGTACCCCAATCAGAATACACACCGAGCGCCGCAACCAGAGAAGCCACAAATGAACAAACAATAAATATCAACATATGATTGACCTTACGGACCGTCAATTCCTGCCTGACAAAAAAACCGGTCAAAGTAGCCATCCACACTAATCCCATAGCGATCCAGTCTCCACCGAACAAACGGCAAAAAGCAGCATTGGCAAAAGCCACCAAAATCAACACTACCCAACGCGACATACGGGGTTGCGTCGTAATTACGGCATAACGTTTTTTCAATTCGTCCAAAGGCAAATCATGATCATAGGCTTCCCAACTCAACGAGCTCAAATCGGATATCGTCCTGAAATTCAATGCCAAAGCCGGGATACGCCTTACATAAGTGCGCCGGATAGAATAATCGTCGGCATGTTTTACGGTCATGGTTATATTACGCTGAAAAATAGTCATATCCACCCCATAACCGAACGACTCGGCAATGCGATTTACATTCCTTACTACCCGCGAAGTATGGCTCCCCACACCCATCAAAGTCGTAGCGAAATCAAGTAAAAAATTAGAAAGTTCCTGAATATCGGTATCAGCGTTCGTCATAAGGGAAGAATTAAATTTTGGAATGGCAAAATTAGAAAAACCCCCTTGTTTATGCAACCCGGAATCCGAACAATACATCCGATTGTAGCAAAATCGTAATCTGTTTGAAACAATTTTCGGGTAATCTTGCTGCAAATAAAATTCACATTTACTGTTATGAAAATAAAGTTTTTTTATGGTTTGATCCTCATTCTCACTTCGCTGTCCCTCGGGGCAGAACCGGCCGAATCTTCTCTTCCGCGTCCCAAATTAGTAGTAGGCATCGTAGTCGACCAAATGCGCTGGGATTACCTCTACCGTTATTACGACCGTTATGGAGACCGTGGATTCAAACGCTTGCTGAAAGAAGGGTTTACATGTGAAAACACTCAATTGAATTATTTACCGGCTTTCACAGCCGTCGGGCATACCTGCATTTACACCGGTTCTGTTCCCTCGGTGACCGGTATTGCAGCCAATGATTTCTATATTGAAAAGGAAAAGAAAAAGTTATACTGTACAGCCGATCCGACAGTCGAATGTGTCGGTAGCGACTCACAAGCCGGCCGGATGTCACCCCGGAATTTATGGGTAACGACAATCACCGACGAATTACGTCTGGGTACAAATTTCCATTCTAAAGTTATCGGGATCGCTCTCAAAGACCGGGCCGCTATTCTACCGGCAGGACACACGGCAAATGCCGCTTACTGGTTCGACTACGATTCCGGCAAATGGATTACAAGTAGTTATTACACCGATAAATTACCCCGCTGGGTCGAAGATTTCAATGCCCGGGACCGAGCCTCCCAACTATTGCAACAAGACTGGAATACGTTGTATCCTATCGGGACATATAAACAAAGTACAAAAGACGATACTCCTTATGAAGCCCCATTCATAAAAGGAGAAAAACCTGTTTTTCCTATTCCGACTTCCAAATTATTGAAGACAAATGGATATAGTATGATCCGCCAAACTCCTTACGGAAATACCTTCACTTTGGAAATGGCGAAAACAGCTGTCGAAAAAGAGGAAATGGGCCAGCGTGAAGAAACCGATTTTCTTGCTGTCAGTCTTTCGGCTACAGATTATATCGGTCATCAATTCGGTACGAATGCCATCGAGACCGAAGACACCTATCTCCGGTTAGATCAGGATCTCGGTCTGTTCTTTGAGTTTCTCGACGAGAAAATCGGCCGGGATCATTATACCGTTTTTCTGACAGCCGATCATGCAGCAGCCCATAATGTCGGCTTTTTACAATCCCACCGGATCCCTTCCGACAGCTGGTTATATCAAAAGGTCTTACATCGGTTGGACAGTACCTTGAACAATCGTTTCGCCGTTCAAGGCCTGGTTTATAGCCTGGATAACTATCAGGTCCATCTGGACCGTCAGCTTATTTCCCGGTTCAGGCTAGCGTATGAAACCGTAAAGTCGGCCGTCCTGGATTATCTAAACAATCTGGAAGGCATAGCCTATGCCGTAGATATGGAAAAAGTCGCAATTTCTACACTCCCTACAGGTATCAGAGAAAAAATCATCAACGGATATTGCCGGGAACGCAGCGGAGCAATACAAATCATCGTCAAACCAGGCTGGTATGAAAGCGGGACGCCTACCCCGCAGGGAACTACTCACGGGACATGGCATTCTTATGACACTCATGTTCCCCTGCTTTTCATGGGTTGGGGAATCCGGCAAGGAGCAACCCGGCGCCTTGTCGGGCTGACAGACATAGCCCCGACTATAGCAGCATTATTGCACATACAAGCCCCTAATGGTTGTATAGGCCAACCCATTCCGGAAATATTAAAATAATAAAAAAACTTGGATTAGCATTTCATTTTTTTGTTATCTTTGTTCCATACTGGTTTTCTTGTTATCATCCGGTACAAGAAATAAAAGGGAATCGGGTGAAAATCCCGGACAGTCCCGCTGCTGTAAGCTTCATAACCAGATCCGGACAATACTCCTGCCACTGTCTGCAATATGTACGACGGGAAGGCGTCCGGAGAGAAGCAAGTCAGAAGACCTGCCAGTAACAGCAAACGTCTTTACTCTCGAGGATTTAGAGTGGGACACCTGCACATATATATTTACTGTACTGTTAAAAACACCGGAGATAAAAATGGTGTATGCGGAAGTATTGTATGATGTGGCCACAATACGAAAGATACAGGGTTTTTATTTGAAGGATCCGCCAGTCGCATCCTGCCGGTGTTTTTTTTTATGTCTTTTCGGAGCGGAGCTTTTCTGGCAAAAAAAGTCACAGGCCGGCTTTACCTGTGACTTTCGCAACTATTAATCAATAAAACGTGACAAAATTCTGATGACACAAAGATAGGCCGGCTAAATAGACCCGGAAATCCCCGATTCTAGGTATTCCGCCTGTTTTGGTATCCCTATATTAAGGTAAATCGTTATTTTGGGGCTTTCTGAAGGAGAATTCACACCCACAATATTGCTGATTATAAAAACCATTTTCGGCCAAAAGTATCTTACGGCGTTCGCTTAAACCACCTTTACGCCAGTTCTTTTCCCAAAATTCCAGACCTTCAAAGCGAGCCGCAGCCCATTTCCCGGCTTCGGTGATTTGTTGAAGGCTCTTCCATCGCGAAGAGGCCAGTGTAGTAGTAAACAAACGAAAGCCTCTTTCATCAGCCAATTTTGCCGTGGCCAGCAACCGTATTTTGAAACACTGCAGACATCGCTTTCCCCGTTCGGGTTCATCCTCCAAGCCCGCCACGTCACTCAACCAGGCTGTATGATCATAATCCCCGTCGATAATCTCCAAACCTAATTTTTGTGCATAACGACTGCATTCGGATTTCCGGATTTCGTATTCTTCCTGTGGAAAGATATTGGGGTTGAAATAATACAAAGTCGGACGGATATCCTGAGCTAGCATCCATTCGACGATAGCAGCCGAACAAGGGGCACAACAACTATGCAACAATACATTTTCCATTTTGATCTATCTTTGTCGTCTTTTGTTTTTATATAAGCCATGTCTGATCACTGTACGTCCGGGATGTATCAGATAGGTCAAATCGAGTAAAGGAACATAAGTCCATCCGGATTTTTCATTTATCCTGATATAGGGAATTTTACAAACAGCTGAGAGCCCGAAGTGCCTTGACACATAATAAGTAAGACGCAAATTTCCTTCTACAGCATATGCTTTTGTGAAATCAACACTATAAAAAAGGCCGTTTAAACTATAATGAAACCGGTGTCCCCAATAAGAATCAAACTGCAATCCTCCATAATAAAGCACTTTACCGTCGAGCAACTGAGTATGATACAAGGTGTGGGCATAATCGAACGGCATTACTTCGTTATTCCCGAACCCGACATAACCCTCTATGCCCGCATGCAGGGTCAGTATTTTTTCGGCCGAAGGATCGGGACATCCCCATACTTGCGGATTCAATAACCAGGAAAACAATATTTCATGCCGCATAGCCATCCCCTGGGCCACCTGTACCGAATCCGGAACCAGTTCTTTAAAACCGGTCGACTGCAATATCTTCAAACCGGGATAAGAATAATACAACGTATGTGCTGTAGCCCAGGCAAAACGCCTGTTCCCCCACCAACGGTGTTTCAACCCGATATTAGGTAAAAAAGGTTCCTCAGCTATCCGAAAAAGGATTTCCGTACGTTTTGAGAAACCGATCCGTGTGGGATTAAAAAGACTGATTTCTGCTGCATCCGAAGCGACAATACCTGCTGTCCCGGTATGCCAGGCAGAGATTTCCGGAAAACCTTTACTCTTTGAAGGTAATCGGCGGGGATCCCACCGCAACTCGGTATCTTTCTGCCGGAGAGAATTTTCTTTCTTTTCTATCTGTTTTTCTGTTCTCTTCTGTTCTTTACTTTTTGCAGGAAGCACCCGTTGTGCATAAACACCTGAAGAGATTGTCCCCCATAATAATAGACAAAACAGGATTTTCATTTTACGGAATAATAATTCAGGATCAAAGGCAAAGCCGGCTGAGGCACATAAGGTGAAATATCCTGCCCTTCTCCGAGCATCTCCCGGATTTCCGTCGAAGAAACATCGGCAAGAGGTGCGTCTATCAGAAATAGATTTTCCCACATCGAAGCGGATACCCCCTCTCCTTTACGAGGATAAACCAATATACGGTAATTTTCCACAATTTCTTTAGCATTCCGCCATTTATGAAAATCTCTCAGGTTATCCTCTCCGATGATCAAAGCAAACTCTTCCTCCGGCCATTTTTTTTTCAACAGCTGCAAAGTGGCATAAGTGTAGGAAGGCTTAGGCAAACCGAACTCGACATCACATGCCTGCATCCTTTCATCCCCACGGATCGCAGCTTTCACAATTTCCAATCTTTTTTGCTCATCCAATAAAGAACGATCGCTTTTCAACGGATTATGAGGCGAAACGACAAACCAAATCCGCTGACAATATCCTTTGTACAACAAATACTGTGCGATCTTCAGATGACCATTGTGAATCGGGTTAAAAGACCCGAAGAATAAGCCTGTCATTCCTTTCACTTTAATCTAACTTCAACACAGCCAGGAAAGCTTTTTGAGGAACTTCGACATTTCCGATCTGTTTCATCCGCTTCTTTCCTTTTTTCTGCTTTTCCAGCAATTTTCTTTTCCGGGAAATATCCCCCCCATAACATTTGGCCGTCACGTCTTTACGCACTGCTTTGATTGTCTCCCGGGCGATGACTTTAGCTCCGATCGCTGCCTGTACGGCGATATCGAACTGTTGACGCGGTATCAGTTCTTTGAGCTTCTCACAAATGCGACGCCCGAAACCATAGGCATTATCGAAATGAATCAATGCCGACAGTGCATCGACGGACTCTCCGTTTAATAAAATATCCAGTTTCACCAGATTTGCCCGCCGATATCCGATCTGATAATAATCGAACGAAGCATATCCTTTCGTTATACTTTTCAATTTATCGTAAAAATCGAACACAATCTCTCCTAAGGGCATTTCATAGGTGATCTCTATCCGGTTACCGGTATGATATTGCTGGTTGATCAAAATCCCCCGTTTCCCAAGACACAAGGTCATAATCGGACCGATATAATCGGCCGGAGTAATAATCTGGGCACGGATAAACGGTTCCTCTATAAAATCCAACGTGCTGGCAGAAGGCATATCCGAAGGATTGTGCATCTCATAGACCTCGCCTTTGGTGGTATGAGCGATATACATCACATTCGGAACCGTGGTAATCACATTCATATCGAATTCCCGGTCCAGACGTTCCTGAACGATCTCCATATGGAGCATTCCCAAAAATCCGCAACGGAAACCGAATCCCAAGGCTGCCGAAGATTCAGGTTCGAAAGTCAGCGATGCATCGTTCAATTGCAATTTCTCTATCGAAGCCCTCAAATCTTCGTAATCTTCCGAATCAATAGGATAAATCCCGGCAAATACCATGGGTTTCACTTCTTCGAAACCATCGATGGCAACATCACAAGGTTCGTCGACATGAGTGATCGTATCTCCGACTTTTACCTCGGAGGAAGTTTTGATACCTGAAATAATATATCCCACATCACCGGTCTCGAGCACTTGCCGTGGCTCGGGTTTTAAACGGAGTACACCGATCTCGTCGGCTGTATATTCTTTCCCGGTGTTAACGAATTTCACCACATCTCCGGTGCGCAAACTCCCGTTTACAATACGGCAATAAGTAATGATTCCCCGGAAAGAATTGAATTCGGAGTCGAAGATCAAAGCCTGTAAGGGCTGATTCGGAAAACCTTCGGGATGCGGTACCCGCTCGACAATCGCCTGCAAAATTTGCTCTACCCCCAACCCGGTCTTTCCACTGGCCTCGATAATATCCTCGCGTTTACATCCGATCAATTCCACAATCTGATCTTTCACCTCTTCCGGCATAGCATTCGGCATGTCCATCTTATTCAATACAGGAATAATTTCGAGGTTGTTCTCTACGGCCAGGTAAAGATTGGAAATCGTCTGAGCCTGTATTCCCTGAGTAGCATCGACGATCAGTAAAGCTCCTTCACATGCTGCAATAGAACGCGATACTTCATACGAAAAATCGACATGTCCCGGAGTATCGATCAGATTCAAAACGTACTTCTTCCCTTCAAAATGATAATCCATCTGAATGGCATGGCTCTTGATCGTGATCCCACGCTCCCTTTCGAGGTCCATATCATCGAGTACCTGCGCCTGTAAATCTTTACCGGTTACCGTCCCGGTATATTCCAACAAACGATCGGCCAATGTACTCTTCCCGTGATCAATATGCGCTATAATACAGAAATTGCGGATGTTTTCCATGAATCAATTCTTGATTTATGATTTTGCTATCTTTTCTCTTTTATTATTTTGGGGTGTAAAGATACGAAGAAAAATGAAATAATCTGCAATAAGAATATTTACAAACAAATCGTTATTTTTGCAGAAGAATCAAAAATCAATATTATGGTAAAATCAATGACCGGTTTCGGAAAAATCACCATCGAAAACGGAAATAGGAAAGTCGTGATCGAAATTAAAAGTCTGAATTCAAAAACCCTGGACTTGAATCTGAAGATGCCTAATCTTTACAAAGAAAAAGAAATGGAAATCCGGAATATAGTAAAAGAACAATTAGACCGGGGGAAAGTAGAAATGTGTATCTACTTTGACAATACAGAAAGCGATAAGGATGTGACCATTAATAAGCCTGTAGTAACTCAATACTTCAATCAATTACTAGACATCGCCAACGAATTGGGCATCGAAGCCGACAAAAACAAGATTCTCCAAACCGTCATGCGTTTCCCCGATACCTTGCAAATCAAATCGGAAGAGTTGGAAGATACCGAATGGGAGGCTTTGGAAGCTGGAATAAAAAAAGCTTTGGAAGAAATCAACAAATTCAGAATCCAGGAAGGAAAAGCTTTAATCAAAGATATATGTCACCGCATCGAACTTATTCAGGAACTGTCTGCTCAGGTACCTCAATTTGAAGTAAAACGTGTAGAAGTCATCCGTCAGAAATTACAGGAAAAAATCAATGAATGGACGGATATTCAAAATATCGATGAAAACCGGCTGGAACAGGAAATTATCTACTACCTGGAAAAATTGGATATCACAGAAGAGAAAGTCAGGTTGGCCAATCACTGTAAATACTTTTTGGAAACGATCGAACATGAAGATGCTCCGGGCCGGAAAATCGGTTTTATCGCTCAGGAAATCGGTCGGGAGATCAACACCATGGGCTCTAAAGCCAACGACCACGACATCCAGAAACTCGTCGTTAAAATGAAAGACGAACTGGAAAAGATAAAAGAGCAAAGTTTGAATGTCCTATAAGTTTTTAAAGTCCGTAAAGTTTATAAGATTTTTAAAGTTCATGGACCCTGCAGGCGCTTGGTGTTAAACATAATAAGGATAAATCATGAAGATTGAACGTTTTGAAGATAGTCTGGCATGGCAAAAGGCAAAAGAGTTGTGTATAGAAATCTATTTGCTATTCGATAAAAGCCATGATTTCGGTTTTAAAGACCAAATCGAAAGAGCAACTGCTTTGATTATGAATAACATCACCGAAGGCTATGAACGAAAATCAAACGTCGAACTCAGATACCGAAACAATACCTAAAATGTTATCGAACTTTATAAAAAAACTTTGATCCCACTTTATAAACTTTACAAACTTTATAAACCTTATAAACTATCATCGTATGGGAAAAGTAATTATTTTTTCAGCACCGAGTGGAGCGGGTAAGAGTACAATTGTAAATTACTTATTGGAAAAGGGGTTAGGGTTGGAATTTTCTATTTCAGCAACCTGCCGGGCTCCCCGGGGAAAAGAAATACATGGTAAAGAGTATTATTTCTTTACAGCAGATGAATTCAGGAAACGAATTGAAAATAAAGAATTTTTGGAATGGGAAGAGGTGTATCCGGGATGTTACTACGGTACGCTTCTCAGTGAAATCGACCGGATCTGGGCGAAAGGTCATACTGTATTGTTCGATGTCGATGTCGTAGGCGGCCTAAATATCAAAAAGAAATTCGGAGACAATGCGTTATCGATCTTTATTCAGCCCCCATCTGTAGAAGTACTACGCCAACGCTTGACCGGCCGGGGGACCGATGCTCCTGAAAAAATCGAACAACGCCTGGCAAAAGCAGAATACGAAATGACTTTCGCAGACAAATTCGATACGATCATCGTCAACGATAAGCTGGAAGAGGCCTTCCGGGAAGCAGAAAAAAAAGTGAGGGATTTTTTAAAATAATGCTACAATGAACTATTTTACGTCAAAAACTGCGGAACAATTAACTCTGGTATCTATTTCCCATGCCCGCGAAGGGAAAGCCGGAGAATTAAAAAAAGCCTGTCTCGACCTCATCGAAAAGACCCGTCAGGAAGAAGGAGCTATCAGTTACCATTTGTATGAAGATCGGGAAGACCCCTGTCAATTCATTTTTCATGAAATATGGGCAAACGAAGAACTTTGGAAAAAACATACCCAAAGTGAACATCTGCAAGCTTTTCGGGCCCGCAGAGACGAACTGACAGACCGAAAACCGGTTTTACAACGCTGGGAACGTTCGGAAGCTCCGAATCCCGTGATAGTCCCGGATTCGTTGGTATTGTTCGCCTATAACCGGAACAAAGGAAATACTGAAAAAGAATGGCAAAAAATTCTCGAAGATCTGATTGCGCCTACATTAGCTGAAAAAGGGGCTTTGCATTATGAATTACATGTCAGTAAAGACGATCCGAAAGATTTCATGTTTCACGAAACCTGGCAGACTGTCGAAGATTGGAACGCTCACATGGCAGCCCCCCATTTGATCAGTTTAGTCGGGATCTTAGACCGGTATACAGAAAACGGCATTACCGTTATCAAAACCAAGCCGATCGATTAATGACTCCGATTATTGGTATCAGCACAAATCTCCATACCGTAGATAAAGGTAAATTTCTGGGGATGGAAAGGATATACGTCAACAAAGACTATATCGATGCAGTCGTTAAGGCAGGGGGCATTCCCCTGCTTCTTCCCCCGGTAGCCGATCGGGCTTCCATTGTCCGGTATGCCGAAGTCTGCGATGGTTTTATTCTCTCGGGCGGAGGAGATATCAACCCCATCTTATACGGAGACTTCCCTCATCCCTGCCTGGAGGAATTTCATACCGGACTCGATCGGGCACAATGGGCGTTGACCGAAGAAATCCTAAGGACAGACAAGCCTCTATTAGCCATTTGCCGGGGAATACAATTATTGAATGTCGTATTGGGCGGTACGCTTTGGCAGGATATCACAGCCATCGGCCATCCGGTTATGCTACACAGCCAATACAGCCCACGGGAGGATATTTTCCACCCGGTAAGTATTGAAAAAGATTCTATTTTAGGCCGACTTTGGGGAGAGCAACTGGAAGTCAACAGTTTTCATCACCAATGCCTGAACCATTTAGGACGTCACCTGAAAATCACAGCGACAGCCCCTGATGGAGTTATCGAAGCTGTCGAAATGCCCGATCACACTTTTGTCGTAGGTATCCAATGGCATCCCGAAATGCTCCTGGCCGGTTCGGACAAAATGTTACCCTTATTTCAGCAACTCATCGCTCACTGTCGGAGGGAATAACCGAACTTTCGGGTATCGTCGGCAAAAACAAAACCGACCTGTGGTATCGCCGGAATTTTATCATTCCATCCAACTGGAAAGGGAAACATATCCTTCTACATGCCGGAGCTGTAGACCGCTCCAAAGCCATGAAAAATACCGATCTGGTTCTACTTCCTGAGTCTCAAACTACTGATAACGGCCGAAACAACAGCGATAACGGCTCCAAAAATCAAAGCATATCGCATCCCATGTCCGGGAAACATAGCAAACAGGACTGCCACAAAAGCCGCACCGACAGTCTGTCCCAAGAGCCGGGCCATCCCCAGCATACCACTGGCTCCGCCGCTACGTTCTCTGGGAGCCGATGCAATAATCGTACTATTGTTGGGGGTAATAAAGAGACCGAAACCTATACCTCCTAAAAACATACGCCAGATAATATCGATATGTGAAGGATGTGCAGGCATCATCGCCAACAACAAAAGAGCCGTACCGAATATCATCAATCCGATCCCCCCCAATAAACCGGCATTGTAACGATCCATCAAACGCCCGGCCAGCGGAGCTGTAATCATAGTGGCCAGTGGCCAGGGTGTCAGCAATAACCCCGTCGCAACTTCACTCAGGTGTAATACCCGTTGAAAAAAGAAAGGAATAGACACCAAAGCCAGCATTTGTGCTATAAAAGAAAACACGGAAGTCAGCAAGGATAGGGAAAAGATCTTATTACGCAGCAAATCGACCGGAAGCAAAGGATAAGTCTGCATTTTCTGACGTTTGATAAAAAACCAGCCGATGATCAGCATGATAACAAAACCCGGAATCAGAATATACCAATGAATATCGTGAGCAAATCCATCGATTACACATATCAGCAAACCAAAAGTCAGGGCATTCATTACCGCACTCGTTACATCAAAACGTTGTCCTTCTACTTTTACCGGATTCCGGGGTAAAAACTTCAAACTCAATACAAATGCAACCAGTCCTATGGGCACATTGATGGCAAACAACCAGGGCCAATCGGCAATAGCTAAAATACCGGCAGCAACAGTAGGGCCGGCAGCAGCAGCGACAGCAATGATCAACCCGTTGATTCCCATTCCACGGGCCAAAAAACGGGCCGGAAAAATCACCCTCAGTAAAGCGGTATTGACACTCGTGATCGCTGCCGCACTGAAACCTTGTAAACCACGGGCTATAACCAAAGTAATAAACGAATCGGAAAGAGCACATATCAGCGAAGTCACTGTGAACATACTCAAGCCCAACACATACACCCGCTTATATCCCCAAAGATCACCCAAAGAGGAAAAAGCCAGTAAAGAGATGGTCATTGCTAACTGAAAAGCATTTACTACCCAGATAGAACTGGATGGATTGACATGTAAATCTCCGGCAATCGTAGGCAAAGCAACGTTCGCAATAGCCCCGTCCAACACGGCCATCGTCATCCCCAAAGCAATTACTGCCATGGCCCAATTCCGCCGTGGCAAAGGCAAACCGTCTTGTTGTATTTCACCCATAACAAGTTCATAAAGTACTGGATATAATACGAAAAGTCCTGAGTTTTGTTAGAACTCATCCTTCCTGTTCTACGTAAACCTGAGAAAAAGGCTATGAAAACAATAGACAAAAGCACTGTAAAAGAGTTCAATTTACAACGTTATCTTGGTAAATGGTATGAAATCGCCCGCTACGATCATCGTTTCGAACGGGGTCTGCATTATGTCACAGCAGAATATTCAAAACGCCCGGATGGGAAAATCAAAGTTCTGAATTGTGGTCATCAAGATGCTGTCGACGGTAAAGAAAAATGTAGTATCGGGAAAGCACGGCCTTCCCATAACGGTCAGCCCGGTCAATTGCAGGTCGCTTTCTTCCTGTCGTTTTACAGCGATTACAACATTCTCGAGTTGGACCCGGACTACCAATGGTCGCTGATCGGCAGTTCCACAGACAAATACCTGTGGATTTTAAGCCGTACTCCTCATCTCGACCAAAATACCCTAAACCAAATTCTGGAAAAGGCCCGGCAACGAGGATACGACACTTCCCGTCTGATTTTTCCCCAACAGCCCGAATCATAACTGCCGAACTCTTCTCATTATTCAGGGATCACTTTCGTGATCTCTTCTTTTTGAGTATAATAGAAGATACACCTCACTTCCTGTAAATCGGGATATAAGTTTATGCGCAAATATTCATATTGCGGGAGCTGCTTTAATGAAGCTTTGCGTTGGGCAGCATCCTTTGTAGTGTCGAGAATACGCAAGACGGCAGCTTTATCAGGCAATTTCGACTGTTCGACCAATTGCCGCAATCCGGCCCAATTTTCACCGATATATTCGAGCTCGATCTCTTGGGCCTCCATCTGTTTCCGTTCGACTAAACGCTGTTTCATTTGTTCGGCCCGTTGTTCGGCTAACGAGGCATTGAAAGTCGCCGTACCTATAGGAGACGAACTTCCGGCAATGACTAGTTTTTCCAGGCGCATCGTTGAATCCGATCGAAATGAATCGACCAACTTCATCATTCGTTTCATGCTCGAAGCGTTGCCGTCATATTCCCGGTTGAAGATATATTGTCCTGAAGGAAAGAAAAATTCGAATTCCGATACTTTTTGTACCATCACTCTTTCTTTTGCGTACTTCACCCGAACCGGTCCCGGCCCTATAGGCAACCAGATCACTCCATCGGCCAGGGTTAAAACTTCAATATGTTTCTCCCGGTCACAAGCCTCTAACGTCACATCAGCCCTCAATTTAGCTTGTGCCATCCATAATTCGAAAGGCACTGTTTCCGACAAACGGACCTGCATTCCTTCTCCTTCCGATATAAGCCGAAGAGCTTCGGGATAATCCGGTTGTTTATCCGTCAAGGCAGTTAACCGCTTTTCTTGCCGAAGATTGTTTTTTCCGCTAACGACCAAAGGAGTCAAATCATAGCGATGCCCGGCAGACAGAAAATAAGGTTGATAAACCATACGGGCACAGGAAGGGATAAACCCATGAGGTATATTCAATGTATAAACTATTTTTATCGTATATGGATCTGTATGTTGATCGACAAATAGTTGCAAGCGGGAAGGAGTAATAGTCAAAGCCGGTTTCTTCTCAATCCGTTTCACACCGCTCTCCAGCAACAATATGCATAAGCATCCCAATAATATTCCGATCGTTTTTTTCATTTCTGCCTGCTTTTAAAAAGATACATGAAACTAATACTTAATTTTGTCGGTCCCCAATAGTTGCGATGTCCGGTGTCTATAAATCGTCCGCATCGGTTACGTAAATATTTATCGTACTTCAAGTAAGCATACCCGATTCCAAGTTCTGTTTCCAAGTTCCAGTGTTTACCGATGATCCATTGGTAACCATAAGAAAAACCACCACCGACACCCCATCCGTCATAACGGTATTTTTTTAAACCACCGTTATATTTTCCTCCATGTGCATGTACTCCGATAAAATGCCCCATAAACCGGCGACAAGTCCAATAACGCCATTCCGGCTGAACCGCCCAATGCATAATCTTCTTATTCCCACGGAAATGAAAGGGATTATAATTTGCCGTCATATCTAATGTCATTCGCGGAGCTAAAGCGATTTCTCCACCGATATTCAAAGTCGTAGTCGCCCAATAGGCCAGATTTGTTTTCACGGCATATTTCTGTGCAAAACCGACACTCGATGTAAACAAAAGTAAAATAAATCCTATTCGTTTCATTCGCTCTATAACTTTTACCTATTTCTGACGTTTTTGATATTAACGAATACCGCTATCCTAAAGTTTTACTTATTTTTGTAAAAACAAAAGCTATGAATAAAAAGATCATCCGGAACGCCCGTATTATCACGATGAATGAAAGGTTAGATATTCTCCCTAACGGAAATATCCTGATCGAAAATGGAAAAATCAGTGCCATCACGACTCAATCTTTAGAAGATACCGATGCGGAAATCACAGACGCAGAAGGGATGTTCTTATTACCTGGGCTGATCAATACACATACTCATCTTCCTATGACTATGCTAAGGGGCTTTGCAGATGATCTTCCGCTGCATGAATGGCTTACCGGACACATCTTTCCGGCAGAAGCCCGGTTGGTGACTCCTGAAAATGTCAGAATCGCTACCCGGCTGGCTTTTATCGAAATGATCAAATCGGGTACGACCTGTTTCAACGACATGTATTTTTTCGAAGATATCATAGCCGAGGAGGCTAAAAATGCCGGTATCCGGGGAGTTATGGGAGAATCGATGATCGACTTTGCAACAGCGAGCTTTCAAACGGTAGACGAAGGTCTTGCCCGATGTGAAGCTTTGATCCGAAAATGGCAAGGAGACTCTATCATTCACCCTTCCGTTTGTGTACATGCCCCATATACCTGTTCCCAAGCCACTCTCCAACAATCCAAACAACTGGCAGACCGGTACGGTACTCTTCTTCAGATTCATGTCGCAGAAACCCGGCAAGAAGTCGAAGACATCACAGCCCGAACAGGCATGCCACCTGCCGAGTACCTCCATTCGATCGGGCTTCTCGACCGGAACGTGATTGCAGCCCATTGCGTATGGCTCAATCCGAAAGAGATCGAACTCCTGGCCCGAACCGGGACTTCGATCGGCCATTGTCCCAAAAGCAATCTAAAATTAGCCAGTGGCGTTGCAGATATAGACACTTACCTGAAAGCAGGAATTACTGTCGCTTTAGGAACAGACGGAACGGCGAGCAACAACACCCTCGATTTAGTAGAGGAAATGCGTTTTGCCGCATTGCTCGCTAAAGTCGTCCATTACAACCCGGAGGCTGTAAAAGCCCAGACAGCCCTCCGGATGGCTACCATCAACGGAGCAAAAGCCTTGGGACTCGACACAATAACCGGTTCGATCGAAATAGGAAAAAGAGCGGACCTGATATTGATACATGCAGATGCTTCCAATATGCTTCCTGTTTATGATGAATACTCAGCCATTGTCTATGCCATGAACAGTAAAAATGTACGCTCTTCTATGGTAAATGGGGACTGGATCATGCGCAACCGGATCGTATGCCATGTAGACAAAGAAAATACGTTGGAGGCAATCAAACAACTCTCCGGTCAAATCCGAAAAATGTAAGCGATTTTCAAAAATAATTTGTAAATTATTGTTGATAAAGTATAATTTTGTAGTTTAAAAATCAAAAACCAGAACTATGAAAAATTTAATATTTATCAGCGCATTTACCTTTTTATTCAATTGGACAGCAACAGCTGCCGGTCACATTAGCCGGGATTCAAGCTGGACATACGGAGGTAACGGAGGATTAAATTTATCTCAGGTTAGCTTAAACAATTGGGCCTCAGGAGGCGAGAATGCGGTCGGCTTCGATGTATTACTCAATTATAGTGCCGATTATAAAAAGAATAAACATTTGTGGCAAAACCGGATCGAAATGGCTTATGGCTTGAATCAAACGGAAACAAGCGGAACGAAAAAAACGAATGACAAACTTTATTTTTCGTCGACCTATGGCTACGGAATGACCAAAAGCCTTTATTTGAGTGCTCTGTTGAACTTCAACACGCAATTTGCGAAAGGGTATGATTATAAAACAGAACCCCGGACTTATATTTCACGTTTTATGTCTCCGGGATACCTGACTACCGGTCTAGGTTTGACCTGGAATCCAAAGAATTGGATAACAGCTACCTTTTCGGCCATTTCCTGGCGGGGAACTTTTGTCAGTAGTAAAATTCTTTCCGACGAAGGTTCATTCGGTGTTGATCCCGGCGAGCATCTTTTTTCAGAAATGGGTGGTAACTTAAAGGTAGAAGTAAAATACGAATTTCTGAAAAATATGACGATCTATTCACGAGTCGATCTTTTCTCGAATTATCTGGAAGATCCGCAAAACGTGGATGTCCGTTGGGATGTACAATTAAATATGACCGTGAATAAATGGTTTTCGGCCAATATTTCCACAAACCTGATCTATGACAACGATACTAAAATCGTTCAAAAAGATGGAAGTAAAGGGCCACGCTTACAATTTAAAGAAAGTCTGGGTGTAGGATTTCAGGTAACGTTCTGACTATTTTAAATATATTTCACATGTATAGCGCTTATTTCCCACAAAATAAATCTAGATTTGTAGTATAAACTATTTAGGTATGGATAAATTACTTTACGGAGACTTTGAAGAACAATACACCGATTACGAAACGGCGGAAATAGCTATTCTTCCTGTGCCTTACGATGGTACAAGTACTTGGCTGAAAGGAGCAGACAAGGGACCACGTGCCATACTCGAAGCTTCGCCCAACATGGAATTTTACGATATCGAAACCGATTCGGAAGTATATAAACACGGTATCGCCACTTTAGAACCCGTTACGGCCGATTCTTCTCCCCAAGCTATGGCTCAGGAAGTCGAACAGCGCGTGGAAGCTATCTTGAAAGATAAAAAGTTCCCGGTGTTATTGGGTGGGGAACACTCGGTCAGTATCGGTGCTTTCAAGGCTATAGCCAAATACTACGATACATTTTCTATCCTGCAACTGGATGCTCATTCGGATATGCGGGACGAATACGAAGGTTCGCCTTACAATCATGCCTGTGTTATGGCCCGGGGCAAAGAAATTACCCCAAGTGTCGTTCAGGTAGGTATTCGTAGCAGCGCCATCGAAGAAAAGCACAATATCGATCCGGACCGTATTTTTTATGCCCATGAAATTAAAGAATCGGACGATTCTACCTGGATGTACGAGGTGTCTCAAAAACTCCACGATAATGTGTATGTCACAATCGACCTGGACGTATTCGACCCCGCTTATATGCCGTCGACAGGTACCCCCGAACCCGACGGACTGACCTACCGGACAGTGTTGACTTTGCTCAAACTAATCAACGAACGCCATAATATCGTCGGTCTCGATGTTGTCGAACTTTGTCCGAACGATATCAACAAAGCCCCGGATTTCCTGGCCTCAAAACTGATTTATCAAATCCTGAGTATACGTTTCAAGCAATAACCCCGATCAATGATCACCTATCTCATTACCGGAATAACCGTTATGGTCTCTTTTATTTGTTTCAACAACAGACTATTGTTCGATAAACTTTCACTCAAACCCTATCGGATTGTACATGCAAAGGAATGGTACCGTATCATTTCGCATGGTTTTGTTCATGCAGACTGGGTGCATTTATTCGTGAATATGTTTACTTTCTGGTCATTCGGCAAGTATATCGAAGAGACATTCCGTTATCTGGGATTCGGAGAAGGGGCTTTTTTACTACTCTATTTCGGAGGGATGGTTGTAGCTTCTGCCTCTGATGTGATCCGTTACCGTAATGCGGCATGGTACACTTCTATCGGAGCTTCCGGTGCGGTTTCTGCCGTTTTATTCACAGCCATATTCCTGAATCCGTGGGACAAAATTCTGCTTTTTGCCGCAATTCCCATTCCAGGTATTCTGTTCGGCCTTCTTTATTTAGCTTACTGCCAATATATGGCCCGCCAGGGAAGTGACAACATCAATCATAATGCCCATTTTTACGGGGCGATCTATGGTTTCCTATTCCCTATAGTTCTGGAACCAAGGCTTTTTCAAGCTTTCCTGAACCATTTTTAAGTAAGAAATACCAAGGTACTTTATAGAAGAAAAAAATAATATTTTGTACATCTGAAATTAAAATATAATTTTACATCATTATACAAACAAAATCAAGCTGTTCTATTAAAAATAAACGGACGTTTAAATTCATTATATTATACCACCTCTTTTCAGGGGTGTTTTTTTTGTTTTATACTTTATAATCATCTGACTATCAACTCTTATTAAGA
>NZ_CFKYFN010000096.1:0-31138 GCF_985060555.1 Odoribacter sp.
TCCACAAAAGCTATGATTAATAAAGTTATGTTGACAATGGAGAGCCGTATACATGGAGACATGTACGTACGGTTCGGGGGCAGGTTAGTGGAAACTTACCACCGCAAGGTGGAAAAGCGCTGTTGGCCTAGCCTACTGAAAGAAATTGCAGAAATATTAGGTATCAATAAACGGCTGACCACACATACAGCACGTAAAACATTCGCCAGTACAATACTGCTAAATAATGACGTTCCTATCGAAATTGTCAGTAAATTATTAGGACATTCCTCCATACGCGTAACAGAAGCAGCCTATGCACAGGTTATGAATAAAAATACCAGCAGACACATGAACCAACTAAAACAAAAACTTTATACAGAAGAAAACTAACCCAAAACCCTCTCACTTCTTTAATTGGAGTGAGGGGGTATTTTTTTAATTTTGCTCTACTAATACAAACACTCTTTTATTATGGCAGAACCCTATCTTTTTCCCGTTTCTATTCTCAAAGATATAGAACCTTGGCTGACAGAATACTTTGCATATCAACGCTTCCATATTCAACCAGAAATAGAACAGGCTTTTGAAGCTAAATATCATAGAGTAGAAGATTTTCTAAAGGTCAATAATGAACACATAAACCATATTCCACATATACATTTAGCTGAATGTGACAATCAATTTTTGGATAAGTTAGAAGCCATCATAAATAAATACTCTCCCTTTGAAAACGAGGAAAAGATATATTGTTGCTTATGGATTGCAAGTGTATTATACAGGAAATACGACAACTTTGGCAAAGACCATTCTAATTTTGATATTGACTATTTAGAGCAAAGGGATATGTTCGACCAATATTCTAAACATATCCGTCCTGAAATGCTTAAACTCCTTACCTTTCTAAAAGGGCATATCACAACTACCAATAAACAAACAGGATTCCAAACACCTCTACCAATCAGAATTGAAGCAGGAGCAGAAAGAATAGAGATAGATAATACCGCAGGTTGGTTTGTGGGTGCTTTGGAAGAATATTTGCATACCTTTTTAGGAGTAGAAAACAAAGAAGAAGCAGAGGAAGAACTAAAAACGGTCTATTCCTCCAAAGGCAGAAAATTGGATGCTGCATTTGCCCTGATGATGATGGGCACATATCACCTTTTAACTACTCATTCCAACATAAAACCTAAAAGTAACATCATACGCCTAACGCTTGACTTTCTTGAACTCTTAGACCTTGCATCAGAGAATGATGATGAAAATAACCTGAATGCCAAAATAGCCTGTCTGGAAAAACGGAACTATACCCCTAAATGGGACATGAAACCACAGGACATATACAGGACCTCACCTAACAACCATACAAACGAAACTATTAATTTCAGACTTTGGTAATCTTTTCTCCCTGTCATACGGCAGGGAATTTTTATATCTAAATACCACCTAAGTGTATTCATATTCAACTATCTAAAGAATACACTATCCTTTTACTCCCATTCTTTATAACCCTCCTACATTGATTTTCCCAACTTCGCTTTCGCAATCAAAACAGAGCTGAAAACTCCTAAAGAATAGCCTGTCAATTAGCACTTATTCTTTATAACACAGCTTTTCAGATTTGAGTTGATTTGCAATACAAAACAAGAGTTCTGATAATACCTAAAGAATAAACCACGAAACGGCATTCATTCTTTATAACACAGGCCTTAACAGAGAAGTAGTTTTGTATCACAATCAACAATTGACGGTGGCCACCTCATTTACGATTGTTTGAATAAATGAAGTATTAATTTTTAAAAACCAAACATTATGGAAAATTCAGTATCAGTAAATGAAACAGCAGTAATGAACTCAATTAAAAATGGTATGAAAAATTTACTATTTATCGAAGGTAACCGCAGTGAGATTGATAAAGCCAATGTGGTAGAATCCTACAACAAGATTAAAGCTATGGGCTTTATTCCTACTATGCCTGTTGAATTTCTCCCAATAGAACAGGCACAAAATAAATTGGGTGGCAGGCGTCTGTTAAAACCTGTACTGAAAAGAGAAAAAGGGGAAGGTATTCCTACTATCAGTAATTTCAAAATCGAAATGGAAACAGTTCCAGAAAGTGAATACCACCTATACGATGGGGTATGTGTCGATGGGCAACACAGGACAGTAGCCCTTATGTTCCCTGACATGGAAGCAGAACCCAGCTATATAGAGGTGGAAATTCCAGAAGGCATGGACGTGCTACAATACATTGCCCTGCGAAACAATGGCAAGCCGTGGAAAAATGATGATTTTTACAATTCCAAAATCCCAACCAATGATGAGCACACAGACCATATCCTGAGTAAGAGGGAAGAAAAGTTCATTACGGCATTCCTGATGAATGTTTACACCTTTGGTACTTCCAGTTTAACACCTAAGCAGATGAAAGCACTGCAACAGGGCTATAAGACAATGGATGACTTTAAAAGGATTCAGCTATCTAAGGCAACTGAAACGATTGGTGATGCCATTTGCCAAATCTGCAAAGAACACCCATTCCTGACAACTGACAAACTAAACGGCAGATTGGGGGCAGGATTGAAAGCCTTCTATAAAAACCATGATTCTGATTTATCTAAGGTTGAACAGGTGCTGAATGCTATAAATAAAACCAATTGGGAGAAATACTTTATTGCCGCTAAAGGTCACAGCATGGAAGCGAAAGCCTATGAGGAAGCATTTAATTCAGTTCTGGCTGACCTGAAACAATAATTCCAACTTAAAAGAATACTTTGGTTTTGCTCTGATGTGCACTATGGGTAAAGCCAAAGTCCTAAAAACAGGATTGGAGATATGCTTTATTTCCAAAACGGGACACCCTGACATCAAAAAAACAGTGTTCAGATACAGTTTAGTGACGATTTTCTCAGGTGATATATTTTACTTCCTCCACCTGATATATTACTGAGCTATATACTAATAACTAAAACTAATAACTAATATCCGGTTTCAGGAAAATTGATTTGAAAATGGAATTTATATCAAGCAGAAAATTATGGACGAAAATAAATTATCGTACAGGAGAATACGAAATGATGTGCATATTCGCCTGAACAATAAAGAGGCAGCCACATTTTTGGCACTCATGTTTTATTCTGACTTTAATACAGGAGAATCACATGTAATTCATAAGACACTTAGGGATAAAACAGGTATTCCTGAATCAACTTTGAAAAAGTATTTGAAAGAACTGGCAGAAAAAGGATTTACCACCCCCAACAGCTATTTTAGTGGTAAGACACCACAAGGTAAGCCCAGACGTTTAACTGACTATTCTACGCAGATTCCAGATACCTGTTATATTATGGCAGACCGTAAGTTATTAGATGTTCAGATAGGTGATTTACCACTAAAAGAACAGTCATTTATTAAGGGCTTTATTCTGATGCTGAAATGTGTTTGCCTGAATTTTACTGATACTACTTTGTACAGTTACAGGGACATGGAGAAACAAATGAATCTCTCTTATGCTACTATTGCAGGACTAATGAAGCAATGCCAGGAATATGGTTTAGTTACTCCAAATGAAAAAGGAGAAGGATATACTATTAGGAAGGGATTATTTTACAATGGCTATCCACCAATAGAAATGCCACAAAATGAATGGGATAAGCTAAAGGAAGCATATACAGCCATTTATGAGTTTTGTAAAAGTAAGAGAATAATTTGCCCTCCTTATGACCATAGGCTAATAGGTAGGATATTAGGTGTATCAGGTTGCGCAGAAGGTATAAAAGAAAGATTGGAAAAGAGAACAGACCAGTTACCTGATAACATTAGCAGTCTGAATTACTTTGTCAGAATTATTGATGGCAAGGTATTAGAACCAGAACCTGAGAAGCCTAAAACAGTAATTTATTTAGATTAGGATGTGCTTTTACTCCTTGTTTTCAGAGAGTCCACCTGACGGTGTACTCTCCATTAGTCACTATTTCGACATTTGCACCTCTTACAGAGGCTGAATGTTTTGTAAGAAAAGTGCTATTTTTCCACCTAAAGGTTTAGCTATTAAACGACAAAAGCCGTACTCCCAACTAAAAAGGAATACGGCTTTCTTCATTTACAACAATCTTACTTGCTTCGCTTTACTAACTTCTTTTTAGGCTGTTTAATCTGAGGTGGATTTTCAGACAGCCAAATTTCTGGCTTAAATATTTCAGGATAGAGCTTACACAAGGTTTCCATTCCAATATGACGGTAAAAGTCAACCGTATGTATTTCCCTGTGATGTTCCAGTCCAAACCAACCAGAAGCAATAACTCCTTTATCATTATTGTTCATTGCGCAATGATTGTGAAAGTGGGATTTGAAAAACTATTTATCTTCGCATAATTATGATGCAAAGGTACTAAAGGCAACCCCCACAAACTAAAGAACATAGCGCACAGTTGAAACAGGATTACCAACTCAAAATTACACTTCATTTTTTATTGGCATCCTTAGCAGAACAGGAAAATAATGACCAGAATACAGTCTTAACTTGTAAAAGGATTGGTGGTGGAGAAAATCTAGAATTTATGTCTTATATACCTTTTTCAAAATTTATCACCAGACTAAGTTTAGGGAGCAAAAATTATAGTTATAAGTTAAAATCATATATATTTGAAAAAAATAATAAACCTTATGAAAAAAACAATCTTCATATCGTCAACTTATAAAGATTTAGTCAAAGAACGAAAAGCTGTATGGGAATTGCTAAAAAGATATGATGTTAATATTGTTGGAATGGAAGAATTTGGAGCTCGTAAAGATTCTCCATTAACAACCTGCCTAAAAGAGGTTGAACAATCGAATATATACATTGGTATTATTGCCAATCGTTGGGGAAGTATAGAGGAAGAAAGCGGAAAATCTTACACTCAATTAGAGTATGAAAAAGCCATAGAAAAAGATAAGGAAATTTTAATATATCTAATTGATGAGACTGCTTCAGTTCAGATTGATAATATCGATTTTGGAGAAAAGCATGAATCTTTAGAATTATTTAAGAAAGAATTACAAAAAAATCATACTATTGACCGCTTTATAAATGCAACAGATTTAGTCGAAAAATTAGAAAGGAAAATCGATTCTTTGATTGGTCAATATAAATATCCATCAAATTCGGCAGAGTTTAAAGATAAAATGGAAGAATCAAAATATTACTTTGAGCGTTTTCAATTAACACCTAAATTGTATGTAAATAAGGAGGTCATTCTAAAAATAAAAAAAGACGGACGTTTATTTCCTTTATCCAAGATTTGTTGTGATACTTTCAAATTCACATATGGTGCTACAGTTGCCGTAAAAATCAAAATTTTAGAACCTTTAATTGCTGATACTATTACCAATACACTGGTTATCGAAAGTAATAATCAGGATTTTATGTGGACTATAGAAAACGACAAAGAATATACCATATTATCTCAACTTTTATTCACTGATAATAATGTAAAAAATGAAGAAGCCTATTTTAAAGATACTGTTTTTTCATGCATATCAATAAGAGATATTAAGACTGATACAGTCTGGAAATCAGGTGAAGGGAAAGCTATTTTATTACTGAAAGAATTAATTACTGAATAATCAAACTTATTCTTTAGACATAAACCTTTACAAGCCAATAGACTATACATATATGAACTTTAGAGAGTGAGACAAAATTATATGGACTCTCTTTATGTACCACAAAATGAAAATGTCTCACTGCAATAGATTAACTTTAGAAATAACTTGGCTTTAATTTTCAGCCTCTCATTTATGCCAACTCAAAAAACAGGGGTATATACTTACTTCTTTTAGCTGTCCACTTTTTTCACAGGTTATGTATTATATAAATAAAAAATGGACACCTGAATTTTAGGAGTGGAAATATATTTATGCTATTAAAAACAGGCAGCACTAAATGCTTGACGAATAGAGTCAAGTTTAGATGCGAAAGAAGTATCACGCCTTGCCGTTTCAAGATTATAGCGACTTTGCATATTATTCCAGATAGTAGCATCAATACCTAATGCTGCTTCAAGAAGTAAAGACATATCAGCAGATATTGGGCGTTTACCGTTTAGTATTTCATTCAGCATTGTATAAGAAACACCTATCAATGAAGAAAATTTCTTTTGGCTGATTCCCCTTGCCTGTAATTCGTCTTTTAATACCTCGCCTGGGTGGGTTGGCATATATGGTCTTAAGTCGTTGTTCATAATCGTTTATTTATAATGATTAGACAATTCAAGTATATTGCAAATGGTCAGAACAGGCTCTTTATCTTCTATCTTGTTTACTGTAAACTCAATGCGGTACTGTGAGTTTACCCTGATAGATGATATTCCTTTTTTATCTCCACTTAGGACTTCATAGTTTAAAGAACGAAATGGAAATATATCCTCTATTCGATTAGCAGATATAAGAATGTCTATACATTTTTTATACTTAGTGACAACGTTAGGCTGAAACCTGTATTTTTTACTTTTACATTGCCCTGTTTTGTATAGCTCACTTAAATACTCCTGTTCAAACTCTACAATCATATTGTATTATTTTACTCCACAAAGATAGGAAATTATATCGATAAATTCACTCAATTAGTGAATTTTATTTTGGTGGAAAAACTTGAAAAATTGGCTTATATATACACTTTAGAGAAAAATTCACCAACTTAAATATAGCAGACACATATATACCTTAGCTGAAAAAATACCCCTCCCCATGACAATATAAAGGTCAAATTGAAATATAGTGTTTATTTCAAGCAGTAAAGTAGTGTAACCATTTACACCCCTACCCAATAGCTGCATAAAAACGAAATGTTTAACACTTTATTTTACCCCACAACTATGAACAGAAAAGAGTATTTAATAGCACAAGGAAATGTACAGAAAGACGTTAGCGCACTCGCTGAAACATTGAAAACCCAACTTGCAGTATTCCCAGAAGCTATAAAAGTTGGTGAAGAACTAAAGGTCATTGGCTTTAAAGGGGAAACCTTGAACGACCTTTACCTGATTTGTACCAGAGGAGAAGATGAAGAAGTTTACGAACTCAAATACACCATACTCACCAGAAAATCACAAGATGGCTTAACCACTCCAAGCGAAATCCCTTGCAATGAAACGGTACAGGAGAAGTACAAGGACAAACTGCAATTCATTTACTCCATTGCAAAGAATATGTTTGTTCCTGCACTCGTTGAATTGTTATTGGATAAGACCATAGTATTAGCAGGAGAAAAAGAAGTTCCTGCTACTTTTCATGGAGTGGCAACCAAGACCAAGATTAAAAAGTTTGCTCTGATTATGGAATGACGTATAGGGGGACAAAACTGTTATATTGAGCAGTGAAGTCGGCAAGGGGGAGCTTTACAGCTCTCTCTTGTTTTATATTATGGTTGAATTAGCACAGGAACAAACACCCTATATTTTGTCAGACTTGCCAATTCAAAAAATAACTTCTATCTGGCATTAGTAAGGGTATTTACAAATAGAATGTATGAGTAAATATCCAGATTAGAAGTTATAACCAATTCAATTTATTTACTCCATTATATACCTGAAATACCCACATTCAGGACTAAAGATATGGCTTATATACTTACAGGCATGTTGTGGGTGCATTGATACTCTATATAGGGGTATTGTGCGTTGAGAGAGGGTGTAATGCTCTCTCTCATTTTTTATAAGATGCCAATTAAGGAAAGGTATGCCAATATATTTTACAAAAGGTTGGGAGGGCTGAATGGTTCTCCCTTCTTTATCAAAGTACAACCATTCAATTTATCACAAATATGAAATCATTCAGACCAAACGAGGTAAAACTCATTTATCCAACAGTTAAACAAGCAGAGCAGGTAAGGTTAGTCAGTCCTTATGAAGCCTTTGAATTTGCTTTGCAGTTCTACGATGAAGATACGATACAGCACCATATTACGACTAAGGTCATATTACTAAGTGGCAATAGTACGGTATTAGGTGTAATGACCGTTAGTGAATCGGCACACACTTATGACATAGTGGAAACCAAGTTTATATTGCAGGCTGCCATACTTGCCAATGCCAAAAGCATTATTGTAGTGTCTAATTCTCCAAGTGGTGACTTAGAACCTAATGATGCAGAAAAGGATTTGAAGAACCAAATTAAGTTGGCAGCTTACCTATTCGATATTGAATTAGCTGATTACTTACTCATTAACAATGAGGACTATTACAGCTTTGCAGACAACAAAGTATTATAACTCATTAATAACTCACAACATGGAAACACTTAGATTATTATCAACAACACAACAGGTCGATCCTGCCTTATTTGGTGAAGAATATTCTGATTACATTGATGTAACAGAAGAAAGTCCGTTTAAGGATTACACAACCCTATTCCCAAAACCAAAGGGATTACACTTTATCAATGCCAATACAACAGAGGTAGATATACAGCACCTAAAGAATGATTGTATTGTGCCTGTATTTAGCAAGGATAATGAACTGACCGTATCGCATCCTGTATTTATTGAAACGGTGTATAAGGCAGCACAGGAGTTTTTCAGGAATGAACAGATTGATACACCTGAAATCATAGTTAGCCATATTATCAAAGGCAGGATTCCAGAAGCCATACATAAACCCGTTAATCAGTTATTGGAAACGGACAAAACGATTTACTATGAACGGATGGCGTTTGCTTTTGAGATTCCTACTATTTACTCTGATATTGCAGGGAACAGGCTGAATTTATGTATTACAGGTGTCAGGGCTTATAACCATGAAAACCTGATGAGCAAAAAGGGTACAGAACATTTTAGTGTGGCTATTGGCTTTAGGAATCAGGTATGTTGTAACTTATGTACTTTTACAGACGGTTATCAGTCTGACCTTAGAGCCATGAATCATTATGACCTGTTTAGGGGAGTAATGGACTTGTTTAGCAAATACGATGCAAACAAGCATTTACGCTTTATGCAGGAGTTTCAGAAGTACAGCCTGACAGAACACCAATTTGCACAGTTCTTAGGGAAGAGCCGTATGTATCAATGCCTGCCTTCCAAAGAAAAGCGTATGTTGCCTAACATGGAAATGACGGACAGCCAGATTAACACGATAGCAAGGAATTACTATATAGATGAAAACTTTGCTAAAGAGGGAAACAGTATCAGTATGTGGAGAGTTTACAACTTATTGACAGGAGCAAATAAGAGTTCTTATATTGATAACTTCTTAGATAGGTCGTTGAACGCTACACAACTTACAGAGGGATTAAGCAGAGCCGTACAAGGAGATTCAGAGTATAGATGGTTCATTTGAAAAAAATTAAACTAAATCTTTATCTTTAACTTTTGTCCCGGACGAATGTCTTTGACCTGATTTTCAGAGATTCCGTTCCAGCGCATAATATCCTTATTCGATACTCCCGGATATTTCTTGGCGATAGACCAAAGGTTTTCTCCTTTCCGGACGGTATACAATACAAACTCACCATCGATCGTTTCGACTTTCGGGGCTGAGGCTACGTTATCTTCCTTACCGGTATAAGCAGCCTTATTCTTGTATTGATTGGCTTTTTTCTCAGGTACATACACCACCAATTTTTGCCCCGGCCGGATCGTCATCCGTTTATTGAGGTTGTTCCAGTATTTCAGGTCGGCCAAGCGGACATTGAATTTCATAGCAATAGCTCCGGGTACATCACCACTTTTCACAGTATATACCAAACGGGCCCGTCCGTCCTGTCCCAAAGCCTGTGCATGCACTTTAATCCGGTTTTTAGGATCGGCGGTCCGATCGTTATCGTTGAAATATTTACTGCGGTTACAAGCAAAAATAGAATCCTGATTATCGATAAAACTACCGATATGGTTATAAGGCATCTTCAAAGCGTACGATTTTCCAAAACCGGCAGGAATAACGTCGGCCCGGTACTGAGGGTTCAAATCACGCAATTCTTCAACAGAAAAATCCAGCTTGGCCGCAATTTGCTCGAAATGCAAAGCATCGTTCACCATAATACTGTCACACATCGGCGGCAAGGTTGATTCTATCGGGAAAATGCCATGTTCTTTATAATAAGCGAATACATAATTCGCAGCGATAAAAGCGGGCACATATCCCCGGGTCTCTCTAGGCAGATGATAGTATATATCCCAATAATTCTTTTTTCCTCCGGAACGACGAATCGCTTTATTGACATTCCCCGGCCCACAGTTATAAGCAGCTATCACCAGAATCCAGTCTTCATAAATAGCATACAGATCGTTCAGATAGCGAACTGCCGCCTGAGTTGCTTTTACCGGATCACGGCGTTCGTCGACATAGGAATTGATTTCAAGCTTATACATTTTCCCTGTGCCGTACATGAATTGCCACAATCCACAGGCCCCCGCCCTGGATAAAGCTTTCGGATTTAAAGCACTCTCGATTACAGGCAAATATTTCAGTTCCAAAGGCATACACTCTGCATCCAACGCTTCTTCGAAAATGGGGAAATAATATTCACTCCGTCCTAACATATTGGCTACCTGCAACCGTTTTTTCACCGTATACAGTTCGATGTACGTACGGACAATATCGTTGAACGACAATGGAACGGCAGATTGTAAAGAATCCAAACGCAACAGATAAACCGAATCGTTACAGGGAACAATATTTTTACAACTCTCTGCTATACAAAGCGAATCGACATAATAAGTACTATCCCGTTTCCCTGTATACCAGCTCGTATAATAATAATCCAATTTCTCCAGAAAAGATTCCGGAATAGAATCCGTTATAATCTGATTTTCAATTACAGTATCTTGCTCTACCGAAGCAACACTATCTTTAGACACCACATTCACCCCGCATACAGCATGATATAGCAGACAGGATACAGCAAAAAACAAAAAACGTATCATCTCGCGTTAAAAATTAAAAGTTAAAGTCAAACCGATACTTCCTCCGCTAACAGGACTATAGGAAGAAGTAGGTTGTAAATTAAAACTCAGATTATCATCTATCTCAAAATCATAAAAATGCGCATACACCGTGGCATCGATAATATTAATGGCATAAATAGCGGCCATCACAATATAGCACAAATCCCGGTTCCGCTTAAAAGAAGTTTTCCGGTTACTCAACGTATTTTTAAACCAGGTTTGTCCCTGGGATGTTTGCAAATAAGGATCGGTCTCCACATCGAAAGCTTTGGGAATTTTATCCCACGCGGGATTTTGCGGATAAGGCGTATCCGGATCTTTGGCTTTCGCATCCAGATACTGCACCCATTCGACATAAGCATCCCGATACTCCTTGAAACGCTTCTGGTTCCAGGCAATACCATAAATATCGGCAGCCATACCCCCGTACAGGATAGGCACTTTCCACCATTGTCCGTTGTATATCTGTCCCGATCCGGGAAGAAGCATAGCCATAATCGTGGCTTTATGAGGAGAATGAGGTTTCCGGACGATCTTCTCAAAAGCTTTAAGCGTATCGTCGGCAGTTACTAGCTGAGTCACCGAATCTTGCGATAAACTCAATGCTTTCACACTAAGTCCTGCCAGAATGGCTACTATCAAACAAACAATTTTTCTCATTCAATCTTATCCAACAACTCGATGATCTTTTCCAGTTCTGCATCAGACTTAAAGCCTATAATAATTTTTCCTTTCCCGCTTTCATTGCGTTTCAGTTCCACCTTGGTATCGAAACGCCGTGACAGATGTTTTTGCAACTCGATATAATCTCCGATCTCGTTACTCTTCTTCGGTTTATCTTCAACGACCGGAGCCTCTGCAGGTTCTTCCACCTGAGGATGTACCAATTCCCGGACGATCTCTTCCACTTTCCGCACCGAGAAATCATACTCCAGAATCTGTTCGAAGATCATCAGCTGGGTATCCGGGTCCTCTACTCCCAATATCGCCCGTGCATGTCCCATGGAAATTTTTTTATCCCGGACAGCCAATTGAATCTGAGCAGGCAATTTCAATAAACGAAGATAATTGGCAATAGTAGCTCTTTTTTTCCCTACTCTCTCACTCAAGCCATCCTGAGTGAGATTGCATTCATCTATCAAACGCTGGTAACTGATGGCAACCTCGATCGCATTCAGATCTTCACGCTGAATATTCTCGATCAAAGCTAATTCCAGCAGACTATCGTCTTCTGTTTTACGAATATAAGCCGGAATAGTCGACAAGCCGGCTAATTTGGAAGCCCGGAATCTTCTTTCTCCGGCAATAATCTCATATTTCCCTTCTTCGACAGCCCTTACGGTAATGGGTTGTACAATTCCTATCGCTTTAATAGAGGCAGCCAACTCACTCAGAGCCTCCTCGTCAAACTCCGTTCTCGGCTGAAAAGGATTGGGACGGATATCGGCAAGATTCAACTCTTGTATGGCCGATACGACAATCTCTCTGGTCACCGGTTCTTCAGCCGCATCAGCAATCAGGGCTCCCAGCCCCCGTCCTAATACATTTTTTTTTGCCATAACTCTATTTCATTTTGATTATAAATTTACGATTCGATATAAAAAAGGGATACGATCGTAAATCGAAAATCTTCCTTCTGTATTTATTTTAATGTAGATCTACTTTTATTCCAAATTTCTTTTAATCAACTCTTGTGCCAACAACATATAGTCTTCAGATCCACGGCTATTTGCATCGTAGAGGATAGCAGGCTGTCCGAATCCGGGAGCTTCTGCCAGTTTCGTATTCCGGTTGATCAATGTCTTGAACACCATATCCTGAAAATTCTTTCTCACCTCTTCAACCACCTGATTCGACAACCTCAACCGGGCATCGTACATCGTCAACACAAATCCCTCGATCTCCAGATCGGTATTCAACCGTTTCTGAATCAGTTTTATCGTACTCAACAATTTTCCAAGTCCTTCCAAAGCAAAATACTCACATTGCACCGGAATAATCACAGAGTCGGCAGCTGTCAGTGAATTTACGGTAATCAGTCCCAAAGAAGGTGAACAGTCGATCAGAATATAATCGTATTTATCCCTCACCGGTGCAAGCACTTTCTTCATGATATTTTCACGGTCCTCCAGATTCATCATATCTACTTCAGCTCCGACCAGGTTAATGTTAGAAGGTAATAAAGCTAAACGGTCGATCTCAGTCTTCAATGTTGCCTTTTCTGCTTCCAGTCCGTCGACCAGACATTCATAGATGGTCGAATCTCCTAATTTTTGCACGTCATATCCCAATCCAGACGAAGCATTTCCCTGTGGATCTGCATCTACCAACAAAATTTTTTGCTCCAAAACTGCCAGACTGGCAGCAAGATTCACTGAAGTTGTTGTTTTTCCGACACCACCTTTTTGATTTGCAATAGCAATGATCTTAGACATAAATTCCCATTTTATGATATTTGTCGTAAAAGTACAATTAAAAAAATTATCTCTTTGATTTTTGAATACCTTTTTAATAACAAAAACGGCTTTTTTACTAACAATTCATTTTTTCAAACTGACAGTCAGAGATATACAAACCGCCTCACTCTCCGGGATAAACTTATCCCGAAAAACAGAAATTATTGCTACTTTTACTCCCGCAAATAGTCGGTACCCTCAATCAGGTATATTTAATCGATAAATCGAGTATTTATGTTATCAGTCATTCAATTTCTACATCCGGTATTTCTATACGGATTACTGTTATTGGTTATACCTGTTCTATTACATTTGTTCAGTTTAAAGCGATATAAAAAAGTCTATTTCAGCAACTTCAACTTTCTGGAAGCTTTACAAAAGCAAAAGAAAAACAGTTCACGTTTAAAAAATTTAGTGTTGTTGTTTCTGCGTCTATTAGCTTTAAGCTGTATCGTCATCGCTTTTGCTACCCCCTATCTCAACCCGGAAGGAAAAGCTTTGCCCGCAACGACCACTCCCCGGATTTTTATCTACGCCGACAATTCTTTCTCGATGACCAATACAGGTTCGCAAGGAAGTCTTTTCGAAGAAGCGAAAAAACATCTTTTCGACATCGTCGATACCTATCCCGCCGGTAGCCGTTTCAGCTTGTTCACCAATGATAAAGTTCTTCCGGTCACATTGGATAAAGAAAAAATGCTCCAGGCTATCGGGAATCTTAAAATCAGCCCGGCCACTAAACCACTTTCTCAAGTCTATAAAGAAGTAAAAGAATCGGGAGAAAACCAGCCGGGTACGCTATTCCTGATTTCTGATTTCCAGAAAAAGAACTGTGATTTCCAACACATCACCACCGACTCAACCCTGGAATCCGTCTTTCTGATGATGAAACCTGAAAACCGAAGTAATCTCTATATCAAAGAAGTGAACTTCGGGCAAGCCTTCCATAAACAAAATCAATCCGAAACAGTATATATCACCCTGGTCAACACTTCAGACAGGGATTTTCACCATATTCCGCTCACCTTGACGATCAACGGAAAAAAGCGCAGCATCATCCAAACCGATCTCGAAGCCCATAGCGAAAAGAAGGTTGAAATCAGTTATCTGAACACAGCAGAAGACTTTTATAAGGGAACGGTAGAAATCTCCGATTTTCCGGTCCTTTTCGACAATACATTTTATTTTGCCTATCCGGTCAGTGAAAATACCG
The DNA here is from genome assembly GCF_985060555.1 of Odoribacter sp. Taxonomy (NCBI): domain Bacteria; kingdom Pseudomonadati; phylum Bacteroidota; class Bacteroidia; order Bacteroidales; family Odoribacteraceae; genus Odoribacter; species Odoribacter sp. The sequence continues at coordinate 14,570 of NZ_CFKYFN010000096.1, forward strand.
AAATTCTGTATTTATGGCAACAGGAGGAAAATCCCTATTTTGGAAAACTATTTTCGGATTCCAGCCATTTTAGTTTTATCTCCATTCCTGTCAACCAGGCAGTCCGGCAAAACCTTCCCCGCTACAGCCTGATTATCCTGGACGGTCTGACCGACAGTTCTACGGGTCTGGAAAGCATGTGGGAAGACTATCTGATGAACGGAGGCAATCTATTGGTTCTTCCGGCCTCTTCCTCTCCCGAAGTTCAGAATAAATTCTTACAAAAAATACAAGCTCCCCGCTACGACAAACGGGATACCAATACCGTAATCGCTCATATCGAAACCCAGGCAGCCTTATTCCGGGATGCATTCGAACAACCGGATATTAAAACAATACTCCCTCAAATCCGTCAGTATTACCGGCTTATTTTACCCGCCCATACCGAAATCTTATTATCGGATAAACACTCGGCACCTCTATTGGTATCCCGGCATTACGGCAAAGGAAATCTTTACCTTTCTGCTTTCAACTTTCTGCCCACCGACAGTGATCTGGTATTTCATCCTTTGTTCGTACCACTTTTGGTCAACATGGCTTTTCAGGTCAATACCGGTCTTCATACCTCCTACTTTCTGAATACCACCGCTCCCGTACTTCTGAATACCCGAACGATCCAGACCAACCAACCCCTGCAAATCCGGAACGAAAACCACACCTTTGAATTTATCCCTGAGGTGCGGAAAAATTTCAGTGGCGACCTGCAACTCACCAACGCAACGACCATACAAGAAGCAGGATTATTCGAAGTATACCAGGAAGACCGTCTGGTCGATGTACTGGCCTGGAACTACGACCGTACCGAATCACAAATGGAATTTTGTAAGGAACAGGAACTAAGCCAATATTTTCCCCGAAGCAAGGTGCCAGATATTAAAACAACCTGCTTCGATCACAATAGCGAATTAGTAAAAGAGATTGTTTTACAAGATAATAACAAATACCTCACCGGCTGGTTTATCCTGATCGCTGTATCGGCTTTATTGCTGGAGCAGCTGGTGTGGCGAAAAAAACTGAACTGATGAAGCCCGAAACCCATGCCACTCCGACGGCACAAGACATCATAGCCGAATTAAATGCCCTCGGTAATCCGGATAAAGCCGCACACCTTTCCCGTTTTTTCAAAACCGGGAAAGGTCAATACGGAGAAGGAGATCTTTTCCTGGGAATCACCGTTCCCGAACAAAGAAGCATAGCACTGAAATACCGTAAAGCAACACCTCCGGTCTTAGCCGAGTTGATCTCTTCTCCCTACCATGAAATCCGGCTAACCGGCTTGCTTATCCTGGTAGACCAATTTACTAAAAACAAAGACGAAGCTTTCCGGCAAACCTGCGTCGATTTCTACCTTTCACAAACCCGAAACATCAATAATTGGGATTTGGTAGACCTCACCTGCTACAAGCTTTTGGGAGTATGGTTGACAGATAAAGACCGCGGGATATTGTATGTTTTAGCCCACTCGTCCAATATGTGGGAACAGCGGATAGCTATAGTCAGCTGTATGCATTTTGTCCGGCAAGGAGATTTCCGGGACTGTCTGGCTATTTCGGACCTGCTTCTGAACCACCCCCACGATCTGATCCACAAAGCCGTCGGCTGGTTGCTCCGTGAAACCGGCAAAAAAGACCGTCAGGTATTGAAAGACTTTTTATCTTCCCGTTCCAGCCGGATGCCCCGCACCATGCTCCGCTATGCCATCGAGCACTTCCCGGAAGAAGAACGGAAAAAATACCTGAGTAGTCATTAATTTCTTATCTTTGTCCCGTATTACACATAAAATTATGATCAGTTATTTACAAGTAGATAATCTCAGCAAACGGTTCGGCGAGCAACTGTTATTCGAAAATATATCTTTCGGGATCGGTAAAGGACAAAAAGTAGCCTTGATCGCCAAAAACGGAATGGGTAAATCCACGCTTTTGCGGATTATTGCCGGAAAAGATACCTCGGAGAGCGGGACGGTAATTTTCAGAAACGACATCACAGTGGGTATCCTGGACCAGGATCCGGCTTTAGATCCCGAAAATTCTGTATTCGAAGAAGTATTCCACTCGGATTCTCCTGTGTTGAAGCTGATTAAAGCTTATGAAGAAGCAGTTGCGCACAACCATACCGAAGCTTTAGAAAAACTGATTCCCGAAATGGATATCCATTCGGCCTGGGATTACGACACAACGATCAAGCAAATCCTCTCGGAACTGAAAATCGATACTTATGACAAAAAAATCGGTCAGCTTTCGGGAGGACAGAAAAAAAGAGTCGGCCTGGCCAAAGTATTGATCAGTAATCCGGATTTCTTAATCCTGGACGAACCGACCAACCACCTGGACATCGAAATGACCGAATGGCTCGAGGAATACCTGGGTAAATCGAATGCCACCCTGTTGATGGTCACTCACGACCGGTATTTTCTGGACCGGGTATGCAATCAGATTATCGAAATCGACGAATTCGGTCTGTTTTCTTATTCGGGTAACTATGCTTACTACCTGGAAAAAAGAGAGGAACGGATCGAAAACCGCAATGCCGCCATCGACAAGGCCCGTAACCTGTTACGTACCGAACAGGAATGGATGCGCCGGATGCCTCAGGCCCGTAGTCATAAAGCACAATACCGGATAGACAACTTTTACAAACTCAAAGAAACAGCCTCTCAGAATACGACAGAGAAAAAATTGGAACTGGACATCCAGGGTAAACGACTGGGTAAAAAAATCCTGGAACTCGACCATGTATCTAAAAGCTTCGACGGGCATTGTATACTCCGCGATTTCTCTTATAAATTCGTCAGGGGAGAAAAAATCGGTATTGTCGGGAAAAACGGAGTGGGCAAATCTACGTTCCTGAATATTATTACCCAAAATCTGCAACCGGACAGCGGATCGATTTCGATCGGCGAAACCGTGGTTTACGGCTACTACAAACAATCCGGTATCGCTTTCAATGAAACGGACCGGGTGATCGATATCGTAAAAAACATTGCCGAACGCATCGATCTGGGCAACGGGCGAATTATGTCCGCTTCTCAATTCCTGGAATATTTCATGTTCACCGACAAACAGCAATATTCCCTGGTCGAAAAGTTGAGCGGAGGGGAAAGAAGAAGATTGTATTTGCTTACCGTATTGATGGGCAATCCGAATTTCCTGATCCTGGACGAGCCAACCAATGATCTGGATATCATCACGTTGAATGTACTGGAAGAGTATCTGAAAGGCTTCAAAGGTTGTCTGTTGATCGTATCCCACGACCGTTTTTTCACCGATAAAGTGGTCGACCGGATTTTTGCTTTCGAAGGGAACGGAATCGTTAAAGATTTCCCCGGTAATTATACCATTTATAAGAATAAAAAAGAAGAAGAAAAAGAACAACTGGAGAAAACTGAAAAAGAAAAGAAAAAAACAGAGCAGCCCCAATCCACTCCGAATAATTCTGTAGAGAAAAAACGCAAACTAAGCTTTAAAGAACGCCAGGAAATGCAACAGCTCGAAACAGACATGGAACAATTGAACACAGAGAAAACAATCATCGAAACCGCATTAAATTCCGGCAACCTGTCCCCCGAAGAACTAGTAGCGCAATCCAACCGTATTGCTGAAATAATCGCTATCTTAGACGAAAAAGAAATGAGATGGTTAGAGCTCAGTGAAATCTGATCATCCGGCTTATAGTTTTTTACCTTATTCATATTATGATCCAGGAAACGATTAAAAATTTTCTTCAACAACATCACATCTCCCGGGATGCAGGATTTATATTGGCCGTCAGCGGCGGAGCCGACTCCATATGCATGTTACATGCATTCAAATACCTGAATCTGAAGATGTTGGTTTTGCATTGCAATTTTTCGTTAAGGGGTAAAGAATCGGACATGGACGAACAATTTGTCAAACGTTTCTGTGATAGTTACGGCATCGCTCACAGCGTCAAAAAATTCGATACCCTGAAGTATGCCCGCGAAAACGGACTTAGTGTAGAAATGGCAGCCCGCGAACTCCGTTACACCTGGTTTCGGGAAATGAAAGAAAAGAAAAAGATGGATTACATTGTCGTCGCCCATCATGCCGACGATGTTGCCGAAACCGTTTTGATCAATCTCTGCCGGGGAACAGGTATAAAAGGGCTAACCGGTATAAAATCCATCAACGGAGACATCCTTCGTCCTCTGCTCCCATGTTCGCGGACAGATATACTGAAATACATAGAAGACCACCAATTGGGGTTTCGGACCGATTCCACCAATAATTCACTGGATTATGTGCGTAATAAAATACGCCACCAGATCATCCCGGTCCTCAAAGAAATCAATCCTTCGTTTCTGGATACCATGACCGAAAATTGCGAAACCCTGAAAGAAACAGAAGAAATCTTTCAATACGGCATTCATCGGTTTCAGGAAGAAATTCTGGATTGCGAGGAAGACGAATTATTGATTCATATTTCCAAAACGCTGGCCACACCCGCCCCTTATACTTTTTTATATGAAACCTTGAAACCTTTCGGTTTTAACAAAGTCCAGATCCGTGACATTCTGAATACGCATACAGCTATCCCCGGCAAACAATTCATCGCCGGCCATCATACCCTGGAAAGAGGCAGAATATTCTGGCGGCTTTACGACAACAGCAAATGCAGCCGGACAATCGTTTCAATTCCAACAACAGGTATTTATACGATCGGAAAACTAAAAGTCGAATTTACGCTCTTCCCCCGTACAGAAGAGTTTGTGATTCCACAGCAACCCGATATCGCTTGTCTGGATGCCGACAAACTCCAATTTCCCCTGCTTATCCGTAATTGGCAAGCCGGAGACTATTTTTGTCCGATCGGGATGAAAAAAAGCAAGAAAAAACTCAGTGATTTTTTCAGAGATCAAAAATTCAGCAGCAAGCAAAAACAGGAATGTTTATTATTGCTTTCGGATGAAAAAATAGCCTGGATTATCGGAAACCGCCCGGACGACCGATTCAAAATCACCTCATTTACCAGTAATATATTACAAATCAGCATTTTATAACAAAATATAAAATTTGATCATAAAATAAAAAGAGGCTTCACAGCCTCTTTTTAAACACACTAACAATAAATTTACTACACTTATAAAGCAATATAATTTCTATATCTCGCGACAAAGATAGGTATTTAAAACGTTTGCACAAATTTTTTCAAAGAAAAAATCAAAAAAAACTTACATTTTTATTTTTTCTCCCTCCATTTTGTAATAATTCCTTGTCTACAAGCGAGATGTTCGAATAAGATTCAGCCGCTCTGAATAATCTTTCCTACTAATTTTTGGGATTCAAAATTTTATTATACATTTGCACACGTTAAAGTTTTTAGGTAATCCATCGAAACGACAGGTTTGTTTGTTCCATCAATTTTTAGGAACCTATTAAAACGAAGTGCATAAATAATAATTCTGAATCTTGGAAGCATGATTAGATAGCAACTTAAGATTATTATCATGAAAATGAAAAAAGTAATTATCGGTTTTATTTTCAGTTTATTTTTGCTGAGCCTTTTATCTTCATGCGCTATCGATCGTAAATGTCCGGCTTATAGTCGGCTGACAGATAGTGCTTTTTTTTATCCATCCTAACGCAAACGTTTGAGTAAATAAAAAACGGACTGTTTTACAGTCCGTAGAGCTCGTATTTTGATTTTTTTACACTAAATAAATAACCAATTTTAAACTAAAAGAAAAAAATGACAAAAATTAAAGTGGGTATCAATGGATTTGGCCGTATCGGCCGTTTGGTATTCCGCGCAGCAATGACCAGAAACGATATTGAAATCGTGGCAATCAACGATCCGAGCGAATTGGATTATTTGGTATATACACTGAAATACGACACCGTACACGGGCGTTTCAACGGAACGATCGAGATCAAAGACGGTGAATTGTATGTCAATGGACGCCACATTCTCGTAACTTCCAGCCGCGAACCGGAAGGTTTGAAGTGGGGAGAAGCCGGAGTAGATTATGTCGTCGAAGCAACAGGTCACTACCTTACCCGTGAAAAAGCGGAAGCTCACCTTCGTGCCGGTGCAAAACGTGTCGTTATGTCGGCACCCGCTAAAGACGATACACCTTTGTTCGTTATGGGGGTAAACCATCAAACTTACGACGGCAACGCAATCGTTTCCAGTGCTTCCTGTACAACCAATTGTCTGGCCCCATTGACCAAGGTCATCCATGAACATTTCGGTATCGTAGAAGGATTGATGACTACCGTACATGCTACGACAGCCAGTCAGCGTACGGTCGATGCTCACTCGAAAAAAGATTGGCGGTTAGGACGTGCCTCAGCCGGCAACATAATCCCTTCCACAACGGGAGCAGCAAAAGCTGTCGGCAAAATCATCCCTGAATTGAACGGCAAACTGACAGGTATGTCTTTCCGCATTCCGACATTGGATATATCTGTCGTAGATGTGACCTTCCGTTTAGCCCAAGAGACGACCTATGAGGAGATCAAAGCGGCAGTAAGAGAGGCCTCCGAAGGAGAACTGAAAGGAATTTTAGGTTATACAGAAGAAGAAGTCGTTTCTTCCGATTTCATAGGAGATGCCCGAACCTGTATATTCGATGCAAAAGCAGGGATCGCCCTTAATAATAAATTTGTAAAACTGATTGCCTGGTATGACAATGAGTGGGGATATTCCAATAAAATGTTAGACCTGATCGCACATATGGCTACTGTAAAAGAAATCCCCAAGGTAAAACATTTGACTTACTGCAATTAGTATTCCTTTCAAATCCTGATTAGCGCCACACTGATCGGCCCAGCTGAGATTCCTGTCCCCATTCATCGGTCAGAACCGAAAGTTCGCCAATCAGAGTTCACAACGAACTCGCTAATCAGGTATTCTGTCCCAACATTACACTTATTCGTAAATCCTTTCAGGATAATGCGTTTCCAACTGAAAATTGAAATCGTTTGAGTTGTTTTTTTCATTTTTTTTCGATATTTACTGAACCATATCAGGAATTTTTTCCGTACTTTTGAAAGGAAATGATAATTTTATAACACTTAAAAACAATAAAAATGGCAAAGATTAAAGTTGGTATCAACGGATTCGGTCGTATCGGCCGTTTGGTTTTCCGCGCAGCTATGACTCGTAACGATATCGAAATCGTAGGAATCAATGACCTGATCGATGTAGACTACATGGTATACATGCTGAAATATGACACGATGCATGGTCGTTTCAACGGAACTGCAGAAGCAAAAGACGGTAAATTGGTTGTCAATGGTCAGGCTATTCGTGTAACTGCTGAAAAAGATCCTGCAAACCTGAAATGGGATGAAGTAGGCGCTGAGTATGTGGTTGAATCAACCGGTCTTTTCCTGACAAAAGAAAAAGCTGGAGCTCACATCAAAGCCGGTGCAAAACGGGTAGTGATGTCTGCACCTTCCAAAGACGATACCCCGATGTTCGTTATGGGTGTCAACAACAAGAAATATGCCGGCGAAACGATCGTTTCAAACGCTTCTTGTACAACCAACTGTCTGGCTCCGCTGACCAAAGTAATCAACGATAAATTCGGTGTTATCGAAGGTTTGATGACCACAGTACACTCAACTACCGCTACTCAGAAAACTGTCGACGGTCCTTCCATGAAAGACTGGAGAGGTGGCCGTGCTGCTGCAGGTAATATTATCCCTTCTTCTACCGGTGCTGCTAAAGCTGTAGGTAAAGTTATTCCCGAACTGAACGGAAAATTGACCGGTATGTCATTCCGTGTTCCGACTCTGGACGTTTCTGTAGTAGACGTGACTTTCCGTTTAGCTAAAGAAGCTTCTTACGATGAAATCAAAGCTGCTATCAAAGAAGCTTCAGAAGGCGAAATGAAAGGTATCCTGGGATACACCGACGAAGATGTCGTTTCTTCTGATTTCTTAGGAGATGCCCGTACTTCTATCTTCGATGCAAAAGCAGGTATTGCTTTGAACAAGAGCTTTGTGAAACTTGTTTCCTGGTATGACAACGAATGGGGGTATTCAAACAAAGTATTGGAATTGATCGCTCATATGGCAACTGTGAAATAATCAGTTTTACTGAAACTAAAAAGCGTCTCGGAAAACGGGACGCTTTTTTATTTTCTCAAAGGAAGTAAAAAACGAAATACCCCTCCCTGGTCTTCCGATAAAAGCGGAGGCAATATTTTCAACTTGCTGAAACAGAAAAAAAGGTTTAAGATGAAGAGTTATTCTTCCATCCTAAACCTTTTTCCACAATTGGGACGAATAAATAATAATCTAAAGTTTCGCAAAAAAAGTGACCAGAAAAGGCACACTGAAATCCACTACAAACCCATGGAATATCGCAATAATCACATACTCTTTACCTGAAAATCGGGTAATAACCGGCAAGGTAGTATCCATCGTAGTAGCACCACCGGAACAGATCGGAGCCAATTTTCCGAAGCAACGGACCAGAACAGCAGCTCCCAACAAAGTAATGATCTCACGTATAATATTAGTAGTCAAAGCGATTGTGCCCAATTCCGCCCCTCTATATTCTGTGATAAAAATACTCGACAAGGAATAATAACCGAAACCCGAACCGATAGCCAGACAATCCGTTAAACGGATATCGGTCAAAAGAAAGCTAACCCCTATACTTCCTGCCAACGTGCCGACAATCGTCGCCAAAGGCACCAGTACAATCCGTAGCTGCTGACCTTTCAACGCCGCCCAGGCTTTCCGGTCACTCCCTATACTTATACCCACCAGGAACATCAACCCGTATAAAACATACATACTAAAATCCTGCTGAAGCAATTCCTGAGGCAGAACGCCCCAGCGGGCCAGAATCACTCCAGCCACAAAAAAAGCAACAATAATCAAACTTCCTTTCATTTATTCTGAATCAAAATAACGACTTAGAAATACTCAGGAAACAGAAGACTCGTCTCTCCTCATGAAAAAAAAGCGATATACCACCCAAGCCAGGATCACACTTCCCGATACTCCTCCCAGGGCCAGGATCAAACCTTTCAAACCGATCGTATCCAGATTATTCATAATCTCTCCGTTCGTACCGACAGCAATACCTAATAAGAATAACAATAACCAAATGGCCAGCATAATCCATTTTTGTACCCACCGGAGCTGATAATTTTTCAATAAATACCCGGTGAATACGCCCAGCAACATAATTCCGACAATCTTCAACATAATCCTTTTCTTATAAAACTATCTTTTCATTCGGTTTATAAACTTTACAAACTTTTTCAAATACGTTTCGGGCTACAAAGTTAATACAGAAATTTTCAGTTCCAGCTGTATTCCGGTTTTGTCTCTCTCTTTTTTCCGCTATTTTGCAGGGCAGTGCTGTGGGGAGATAAAGTATATTGATTATTTTTGCCAGTCGTTTTATAGCTTTAAAATCATGAATCATTCTGTTCGAAGTCTTTTACCCTCTTTACTACTGATAGGGATCTATTTCATAGCCGATGAATTTTTCGGAACAGTTACCGGAGTATGGGTCGCCTTTCTTTTAGGAGGAGCCGAGTTTATCTATACCCGAATCCGGGAAAAAGTATATGACAAAATGATCCTCCTCACTACTTTGTTTTTTTGTATCCCGGGTCTGATTTCCATTTGGGCAAACGGTTCGGTACTTTCACAGCTACAACCGGCTATTATTGAAACGGCTTTATGTTTATTGCTAGGATTTTTCGCCTTCTCACATACCGACTTTACCCATACTCTACCTGCCGGTTACCGCAAAAATATCCACCTTTCGGGACCACAACTTCAAAGTATGCGAAAAATGTTGCGGATACTTTTTATCCTCGTCGCCCTACATACCCTACTTGCCTATACAGCCATTCTATTTTTGCCGGAGGACACGGCAAAATTCATCACTACCCCACTCTTATACATTATTTTAGGTACTTATTTTGTCGTATTTTTTATCTATAACCGTCTTTTATTGAGAAAAATGAAAAAAGAAGAATGGTTGCCTATCGTCGACGAGAAAGGAGAAGTTACCGGCCAGGCCCCCCGCAGCATTTGTCATTCGGGATCCAAACTACTCCATCCCGTCGTACATTTACACATTACCAACGATCGCCACGAACTATTCCTGCAAAAAAGAAGTATGAAAAAAGACCTTCTGCCCGGTATGTGGGATACCGCAGTAGGCGGACATATCGGCGTAAATGAGAAAGTCGAAGATGCACTTAAACGGGAGGCTTCCGAAGAATTGGGCATCACAGACTTCGAGGCCCGTTTTCTGGGTAACTACGTTTGGGAAAGTCCCCGCGAACGGGAACTGGTTTTTTCTTTTTTATGTACCCGTTACAACCATATCCACATCGATAACGATGAAGTGGACGAAGGGCGTTTTTGGACTCTGCAAGAATTGGCAGAGGGCATGGAGAAAAATAAGCTGACTCCCAACCTGGTCCACGAATACCGACTATTACTCAAACCCTTGTTTAACCGGTCATAAAATCGACCGTATTATTCTGCGCCCCGGTGGTCCCGATAGCACCGAAAACAGCCGAATAATTCCGTCAAGTCTATATTTAACTATTTTCGATTTGTTTTCTCACCAGGAAGTTCTTTCTTTGTGACACTATGGATGAATCTGTTTTGGATAAGTTAAAGATATTGGCAGAATCTGCCAAATACGATGTATCCTGTGCCTCCAGCGGTACGTCCCGGGGACATAAAGCCGGGGCGATAGGTAGTGCTGCAGGCTGGGGGATTTGTCACAGCTTTGCCGAAGACGGACGTTGTATTTCTTTGTTGAAGATCATGCTGACCAACTATTGCAGGTACGACTGTGCCTACTGCATCAATCGCAGGAGCAACGATATCCCGCGGGCAACACTCTCGGTAACCGAATTGGTCAATCTCACCATTGAATTTTACCGCAGGAATTACATCGAAGGCTTATTCCTGAGTTCAGGAGTCGTCCGCAACCCGGATTATACCATGGAACGCCTGGTACGAATCGTCAAGGATCTACGAACCATCCACCGTTTCAACGGATATATTCATTTAAAAGGAATTCCGGGAGCCAGTCCGGAACTTATCCACGAAGCCGGATTATATGCCGACCGGATGAGTGTCAACATCGAAATACCCAACGAAAAAAGCTTACAGACATTAGCTCCCGAAAAGGATTTCCAAAGCGTATTCACACCGATGCGTCACATCCAGCAAGGCGTATTGGAAAGTGCCGAAGAGCGGAAAAAATACCGGTCGGCTCCCCGTTTTGCCCCTGCGGGACAAAGTACCCAGATGATTATAGGAGCTACTCCGGATTCCGACAAAGATATCCTCCGGTTATCTTCTGCCCTTTATCAGCGACCGACCATGAAAAGGGTATACTATTCGGGATTTGTACCCGTCAATGCTTACGACAACCGTTTACCCCAATTGAAACAACCGCCGCTGGTACGGGAAAACCGACTGTATCAAGCCGATTGGTTATTGCGTTTTTATCAGTTCAAAGTGGATGAAATTGTCGACGACTCTTATCCTGACCTGGACCTTGAAATCGATCCGAAACTGGCCTGGGCACTACGCCATCCTGAAAAATTCCCCGTAGACATCAACCGGGCAGATTATGAGTTATTGCTCCGTATTCCCGGTTTAGGAGTAAAATCGGCGAAAATGATCATTGTCTCCCGTCGCTACGGTAAAATCAATGGTTCGCAATTGAAAAAAATGGGGGTCGTTTTGAAGAAAGCACAATATTTCATTACCTGTAATGAACTTCCCCTACAGACGGTTCAGGAACTCCGGCCCGAGCGGGTACGCCAGTTACTCATTCCACACAAAGGCAAACAGGAAGATCCCCGTCAGCTAAAGATTATCTTCGAATAAAACCGAAAAGCCGATGATTGTCTACCAATATGATAAAAGCTTCGACGGACTACTCACCTGTATATTCGAGGCTTATGACCGAAAAATGTTTCCGGATATACTACAGGCCGAAGGAGTTCCCCTTCCTTTATTCCACGAAGAGGTAATTCGGATTATTACCGATGAACGCAAATCCTCCCGGGTATGGAAAGGTCTTGAAAAGAGACTCTCTCCGGCCGGCCTATCCGTTATCACCTCTTGCTGGTTGTCCGAACTTCCGGATACCGACCGCTTACTATTCCGTTATATCCGCAAAGCTATCGACGCTCTCCGCCCGATCGAAATCAACTTCGGAGATCCCGATGTACTCGAAGCCACTCAGATCGCTAAGAAAGTGGGGAACGAACGTCTACGGGTTGTCCAATTCACCCGTTTTCAAAAAACCATCGACGGAACTTATTTTGCCGCCCTCGAACCGATATACAATGTACTGCCTTTGGTTATCGGTCACTTTCAAAACCGATTCGCCGACCAATGCTGGTTGCTGTATGATATCAAACGGGAATACGGTTATTATTACAATCGGCAAAAAGTCGATGAAGTCCGTTTCGAAACCAAAGGAACCCATCTTTTGACCGGCAAACTGGATCAGCAACTGATGGCAGAAGATGAACAACTTTTTCAGCAACTCTGGCGAACCTACTTTAAAACCATCGCCATCAAAGAACGTATCAATCCGAAACTGCACCGCCAAAACCTCCCCGTCCGTTTCTGGAAATACCTCACAGAAAAATAATTCATCCTCCCCTTTTATTATTATGACCGGATAATTACCACTACTCAAATTTAATTTTCACTTATAGTAAATAATTTTTGTGCACCGATCCTGCAAAAAATATAAAATTATTTTGTATTCCCCAAAAAAAGTATTTACTTTGCACTATGAATTCTGAAGCAAACTGCAAAAAATGAAATAGTTGCAAATAAAGAAAACGAACGTTTAATTTGTGTAATCATATAACCATCCCGGGAAGGTGTGTTTTTTTTATTTGCATATAAGATAATTTTTTGATTATCAAACATTAATAGGTAATTCGTCATGATTTTTTTTTCTTATAAAAATCATCCAATAAAAAACGTTGGTTAAAAAGTGAAATACTGCAAGGAGCGCTTTCGGAAAATCCGCTCACAATGGAATATGAATCAATTTAATAGAAATTGATTTAGATTTTAAGTAAATATTTTCATTTTTTATACTATAAAACAATGTTTTTAACTAACAATCAAGCAGACAAAATGAATTTTTTGTCTGGTTTGATAGTAATATACAATAGGATGAATAATTCCCATACAAGTATTTCAGGTCGAGAAGATCGTTCGAAAACGATCCAGACGATCTTTCTGCTCGGATTCCTGCTATACGGATTTACTGTTACGGCAGAGAAGATAAACTGCGATGTGCCTGTCTGCAGTACTGAGAGTTATCGGTCGAAGACGAATACACTTACTGCCGGACAGGATACGGTTGTTTTTCGTTTTGCTCCCCGGCGCTGTATGTTCTGGGCCGATTACAAAGGAAATGCAGCCGCTATTGATTCGCTTACCCGCTCCATCCGACAACACAAATTTTCAATCGAATCGGGTGACATAAAAGTGCGCGTACTGGGTTTTTGCTCCTCTTATGATTCTTTTAAAAAGAATCTTGCAATTGCAAAAAACCGAAGTAACCAGATCAAATCCTATTTTATCGTTCACGAAGGACTGAAAGAAGATCATTTCAGGACGACGAATTCCACGCAACGATGGCGTGGAATGACAGATGTGATCGCTGTAGCCTATATGTCTCCGAATGCAAAGATAGATACAGTACCCGACATTCTATCCGAGAGAGACGTTGTGCCATCCGATTCATTACCCGGAAATGGAAAATCCGAAAACCGTCCGGAATCGGAGATTCCGGAATCCTCTGTTGCACCCGATATGTCTGACAAGGCTCCGGAAGAAATGCTGTCCGTCCCCGGACGCCCCTCTTACCGCTGGGCTGTCAAAACGAACGTCGCCTATCTGGCCGCCACGGTCGCCAACCTTGGTGTGGAGTACAGCTTCGGCGACCACTACTCGGTCGACCTGCCGGTTATCTACAGTCCCTACACCGTGGCACGCAAATACCGCCTGCGCTTTTTGGCTATTCAGCCGGAGTTCCGTTATTGGCTGAAAACCCCGATGCAGGGTCACTTCTTCGGCGTCCACCTCAATATCGGTGCCTTCAACATCGCGGTAGACAAAGAGAAACGTTACCAGTCGCCCGACGGCTTCTACGGCGCGGGCCTGAGTTACGGTTACGCACTGCCCTTCGCCCGCCACTGGGCAGCAGAGTTCACCCTCGGCGCGGGATATGTCCACACAAAATACGACACTTATTATAATATACCGAACGGCGCCCGCTTCGAAAAGGGACAATCCTACAACTACTGGGGCCTGACAAAGGTGGGAATCAACCTGGTGTACCGATTCGGAAAATAAGGGAGGAGCAGAAGATGAAAAGAGTAACAATATATATCGCCCATTTGCTCGTCCTTGTATTGACGGGCTGTGATAAGACCGTACTGGAATTTCCGGAAAACGGAGGCGTCGATCCCACGCTGGTCAACGTGAACCTGACCCTTGCGATCGACCCGAAAATAGAGTCCTACGTGCCGGCAGAACGCTCCAAAGCGTCGGAGGCCGACCTGTATGATGTGCGCTGGATCGTCGAGGTATTCCGCGACGAGATTGCCGGCGAGCCCGTGCAGCGGTATGTGCTCGGCTGCGAACAGGCGGCGGACGGACACCATACGATCCATACCTCGCTAGCGCTGCACGCCGCCCGCTACCACGTCGTGGCATGGATGGATTACGTAGACGATGGTTCCGTGTCCGACAAATACTACACGATTCCTTCGCTCTCGGCCATCAGCGTACCTGAGGCCGGAAGCTACATCGGCAACGAGGAGCACAAGGACACCTATGTCGCCCGGCAAGAGATCGACCTCAAGGGTTACCGCGACCGCTGGAACGAGACCGTGGATGCAACCGTGACGCTCCAGCGCCCGATGGCCAAGATCGAGTTCATTACTACCGACATCGACAAGTTCCTCGACGAGCTGGCCGTACGGCGCCCGAAGATGACCGGAGCCGTAGCCGGCGACCTGTTGTCCAAGGCCCCCGACCTCTCGACGATACGGGTACAGGTAGATTACGCGGGGTACTTCCCGTCAGGTTTCAACGCCTACACGAACAAACCCAACGACGCCCGCACAGGGATGGGATTCGGGTGTAACATGACGCCCCTGACGGGCAAGGAGGCCCACCTGGCCAGCGACTATATCTTTGTCAACGGCTCCGAATCGGCCGTGAAAGTCAACCTGACGATTCGCGATAGCGAGGGCAACCTGCTGAACCGTATCGAGGGCATCGACGTGCCCATCGTACGGGGCAAGCTGACGACTATACGCGACGAATTCCTCACACGCGACTACGCCCCCGGCATCGGCATAGACCCCGGTTTCGAAGGCGACATCAACATTACGATCCCCGACTAAACAGATATCCGGATGAAAAAGACAGTTACCATATTATTTCTCGCACTGACCGTCCTTGCCGGCTGCAGCAAGGACGAGAACCCCACGCCCGCCCCGGCGGCGCCCGTGGGCGGTGTGATCTCCCTGCTCTCGGAGGGCACACTGGAAAACGAACCCGCGGCCAAGGCGGCAACGCGCGGGGAGACAGCAGCAGGACAAACATTGACCTACACCTTCGAGGCATGGACAAAGGACGCCAATCCCCGATGCGTACTGCATAAGACAGCAAACGGGACGCTTGACGAAGCCGCCATCGAGATCATGCTGGTGCCCGGCACGTATGACTTCCTCTTCTGGGCCGATTACGGCACGGGAGCCTATACGACCGATGACCTGCGGAATGTAACGGTGGCCATGACCTCCGGCAGTACTCCCGCGACCTATACCCCCGGCAGCGAACGCGACGCCTTCGCCTACGCCCTGCCCGGCGTGCAGTGGAACGGCGGCAACGGCGTATCGGCCAGGCTGAAACGCCCGTTGGCCAAACTGACGATGCAGAACAAGGAGGCGTTCGGCACGGGCGGCCAAACGGTGTCGGTTACCTATACGAACGTACCGACACAGTACGATGTGCTAACCGCAACGGCATCCGCTCCTCAAACCCTGACAATCGCGTTCCCAACGACAACCACTGGAGCGGCATTGGTGGGCGAAGACTTTCTCTTCGTGCCTGCCGAAGGAAAATCCGTCGGGCTGTCGATCACGGTTGGCGAAGTAACCAAGAGTCTCGACGTGCTGCAGCTGCAGCGGAACTACACGACCAACGTGACGGCCACGTTCGAGGAATCCACGCCGTGATTTAAGACGACACAGAGACTATGAACGGAAAGATGAACAGAAAACCGATATATAAACAATAATACAAACCGTTGGGTTACTGCCTCCTTCCGGAGAATCCGAAATCCACATATTTTTTGCAGGTGGCTGTGGAGGTTAATCCATTAACGCTCAATATTTTATGAACAAGATCTTACTATTAGCGGGAATGTTGACAGCATTTACCGCATGTCAGAAGGACGAGATGTCCGCACCGGATGCGGGGGCGACGTCTTCGTTTACGGTGAGTATTCCGCAGA